>DATINK010000251.1:0-2510 GCA_035474355.1 Chitinophagaceae bacterium
TTTCAGTCTATTAAAAAAATTAAAACTCGTCAGCGCCTGCGGTACTTCCGGTGACGATGCCCAATATTTATTAAAGGAAGCCCTGGCTTATAAAATATTCAACCTCCTAACCGACAAAAGTTTCCGGGTAAGGATCGCCTATGTTACTTATAAGGATACAAAAGGCAAAACAAGAACCTATACCCAACCCGGTTTTTTCATCGAGGATGTTGACGCCGTAGCAAAAAGGAATAAATGCAAGCAGGTGGAAGGTCAAATGATCTACCAGGAACAATCCAACCGTGAACAAATGACCCTGGTCTGCCTTTTTGAATACCTGATCGCCAATGCCGACTGGTCGGTGCCCGGCAACCATAATATCAAATTGATCCGGCCATCTAAAGACACGACTGCAAAGGTCATCGCCGTTCCCTATGATTTTGATTATAGCGGTATGGTCAATACGCCTTATGCGATCCCTCCCGATATCCTGTCTATCAGTTCTGTAAGAGAAAGGGCCTATCGTGGTTTCCCCAGGACCATGGAAGAATTAAAGGCGGTGATCGGTTTATTCAATCAAAAGAAAGAGGATATCAAAAACCTCGTGATGAATTTTGAAGGTTTAACCAAGTCAACCAAAAATGAGACCTGGGAATACCTGGAAGAGTTTTTCAACCTGATCCAGAAGGATAATAAAGTAAAAGAAATTTTTATCGATAACGCAAGGACCAGGTAAGAGAAGTCAAACCAGACCGGTAAATTGTCAATTATGGAGCTAAAAGAAAAATTTCAACAGGCCGCTGCAGAAAGTAAAACGCTGAAAGAGAAACCCAGCAATGATTCCTTATTGTTGCTCTATTCACTTTATAAACAGGCCAGTGAAGGAGACGTGAATACAGAACCCCCGTCCAATCCATTTGATTTTGTGGCAAAAGCCAAATATGAAGCATGGTCTGGACTCAAGGGCAAATCCTCTTCAGATGCGATGACTGAATATATTGAGCTCGTTGAGAAGCTGAAGTCTAATTAAAGGCCGCTTAATACGGTTTTATACCAGGCGGAGAATTGCCGGCCTACCTTATGAAAGTTATATTGTTGTGCCGCACGTGAAGAAATAGCACTGGCATCAAAATCCTCTTTATAATTGATAAACCAGTTCATGACCTGGGCCAGGGCCCGCGGATCCTCCGGTTTTGCAAAAACAGCGTCTGCCCCCTCCCTCACATTTTCATGCATCACTGGCAGATCGCTTAATAGAACGGGCTTTCCACAAGCCAAAGCTTCAATGATCACACAACCGAATGTTTCATAACGGGAATAAAGAATAAGTGCATCGGATCCCTGGATCCATTTGACCAGTTCTGGCTGTGGCATTTCAGATGTAAACTGAACGCTTTTTTCCAAACCCAATTCGTTGCTGATATTTTCAAGTGCTGGCCGCTGGGGTCCCACGATGATCAATTCAGCCTTTATGCCTTTACTATTAACAATAGCTAATGCTTTTAAAATATCTTCCGGGTTCTTCTGGTAATCAAGACCCGAAATATGAATGAACCGGGTTATACCAGCGTTCATCTTGCTGGAGGTTTTAAATATATCCGTATTGACGACATTGGGGATCACCGTATAATTAAAACCCGGGATGATCTTTCCGATAGCTTTCCCGAGATAATCAGAAACCACGCTGAACCCTTTGGCATCCTTCATCGCTTTTTTCCAGCGGGAAGTAAAATAATAAGGCCATTGGGAATAATTCATCTTTGCTTCTTCCAGGTAAGCCGTCCACTGCTCGGATATAACATAGGGGATCTTCCATTTTTTATAGACCCAGCGGGCGATCATGCCGGCTTTCATGGCGATATGTACGTTCACTACAACCGGGCTTCCCTCTCTTTTTATATAATTGGCGATGGCCTGTTTGTAGAGGCGTTTGTATATCCTGTTAGAAAAATATTTATCCAGCAAACGGGAAGCATAAGTGGGCGAATAATAATAAATGATCTTTTCTTTCAGTTTCCCGGTGATCGAATCATCCATATGAACATCCTTCGTGATCACCCCTTTCACATCCCTCACTACATAGATCACCTGTACTTCGTTCTCCAAAGCAACTGCCTGGGCGTGTCGCTGAACAAAGTCGCCATTATAAGGATCCGTTTTGCCCGGATACCACCCGGGTAGCCAAAGTAATTTCATGTTCTTCTTTTCAGGGCTTGCTGGTAAATATCTTTCATTATTTTCCAATCCTTTCCCCGCATAAGGAAAAGCGCAAGGGGTGATCTTTTCGTTGACAGGCAGAACCGGGTGACATAATATAAAGCAGTTGATCCATAAGCAATGCTGCTGGCAATGGCGGCACCCCTGATTCCCTTCCCCGGAATCAGCCAGAGGTCGAGCCCCAATACCAATATCAAACAGAACAAGGAGCCCAGCAGATTGACCATTAATTTGCCTTTGCCTGCATACCAGGCGCGAAATATTTCGGCATCGTCTTCGGATTGTTCTTCGCCTCGTTGCTGATCACCCAGCAG
>DATINK010000252.1:0-3346 GCA_035474355.1 Chitinophagaceae bacterium
TCCATACCGGTGCCAATATTCACGATCTCTTTCTCATCGTATCCCTGCATGAGGAATAAACAAGCGTCCGCCAGGTCATCAGCATAAAGGAATTCCCTGCGTGGTTTGCCTGTACCCCATATAACTATATGATCATGTTCCTGCATTTTGGCTTCGTGGATCCGTCGTATCATGGCCGGCAAGACATGAGAATGTTCCGGGTGATAGTTGTCACCTGTACCATACAGGTTGGTGGGCATCACACTGATAAAATTGGATCCATATTGATCACGATATGCTTCACAGAGTTTAATGCCTGCGATCTTAGCGATGGCATAGGCCTCATTGGTGGGTTCCAACGCTCCTGTTAACAAAGATTCCTCTTCAATGGGCTGTGCTGCGAATTTTGGATAAATGCATGAACTCCCCAGGAAAAGCAATTTTTTGACCTTATACTTCCAGGCTGCATGAATAATATTCGCTTCAATCAGGAGGTTATCGTATAAAAAATCAGCACGAAGATCATTATTGGCAATGATGCCCCCGACCTTTGCGGCCGCTAAAAAAACATATTCCGGCTGGTATTCGCTGAAAAAGAGATCGGTAGCTGCCTGGTCCCTGAGATCCAGTTCTCCCGAAGTTTTTTCAACAAGGTGCAGATACCCCTTTTTAGTAAGCAAGCGGCTAATGGCAGAGCCCACCATACCCCTGTGTCCGGCAATATAAATCTTACTATTTAATTGCATACAGCGGATACGAAAGTTCTTCTGTTTGGGCTGGTATGGCCGGTGTTTGCGCAGGAATGGCTGGCACGACTATTTCCACATTGGATGTCTCAAATTCTGCATACATTAAATACCCAAGGGAAGGAAGCGTGATCTTTACCGTTTTGCCTTTTACAAACAATACCTGACCTTGTTGCTGCATGAGAGGGCCCCCGAGAATACGCACCTGGTCATTCACACAAACCTGGGTCTTTTCCAGTTTCACCGTGGCGTGTTCATTCAGGAACATCTTGATCGTTTCAATTTCCTCATCATGGATCACTGCTGGTTTACCCAGCCAGTAAACAAGATTGACTACCCCGTCTGTTTGCTTTAATGGCAACAACTCATTTTCGCCGATCCTTACAAATACATAAGAGGTAAATAGGGGTTCGTGGATGATCTTCTTGCGATCACTCCACTGGGAAACCACTCTATTGGTAGGACAATAATTCTCAATATTCGTACGCGACAACCGCTCCGCCACTTTCTTTTCACATTTTGGGCGGGTATAAACTGCGTACCATTTTCTGTTTTCATTCATAAAACCAGGGTTAAAGTTTTCATTCCTCATTCAACGATCTTGTTTCTACCGGTCATTCATAGCTTGGAATCTTCGAACCTTAACAGGTTTTTTGGGTACTGATACGGCTTCGCCACCATCAGTTACAGAGGATACCGATCACTTATTCATGTAAGCCCGAAATATTACCTTTCTTCCTATTCTTCCATCCTACTCTACCGTGTCATGCTTTCTTTCTTTCTTCTTCCTCTTTTTCTTTTCATTAAATATGTAGCCGTAGCCATAGCCGTAGCCATAGCCATTTTTATTAAATCCTCTGGCCCTTACACCGTTGAAAACAATGCCCATATTCTTCAATTCATTGATCTTATTGTTTTCGTCCAGCCGCTCAATGGATACTTTACGCGTCCGACGGTGCCTCACCACGTACAAAGTCGCATCGCAGTAGGCGGTCAGAATATACGCATCGGATAAGAGTCCGACCGGGGCGGTATCGAGTATGATATAATCAAAAATTTCGGTCAGGTATTGCATCAGCTCCGGCACCTTTTCACTCATGATCATTTCAGAAGGATTGTCGGGTAAGGGTCCGGCCGGCATGATGAACAGGTTTTCATGAACCGCCGTCCTTCTGACGATCTCTTCTGGCTCTGCATTACCGGTGAGATAATCCGTCAGTCCCTTGCTTCCTGAAAAACTTAATTTTTCACTCAGTGTAGGGTCACTCAGGTCAAATTCCAGAACGACCACTTTTTTACCGGCCATTGCCAGGCTGATACCCAGGTTGGCAACAATAAAGCTTTTCCCCTCACCGGATACAGTTGATGTCACCAGTAATTTTTTCTTATTACTATTTAAGCCGATATAAGGAAGTGAAGTCCTGAGACTCCGGAATTGTTCTGCAATAAAAGTCCGTTTACCATTCCCGATCACCAGGGGTGTACGTGATTTATCAAAAACGATCTCACCGATCACCGGGATGGAAGTATACGATTCAATTTCCTGCCGGAACATGATCGTCCGCTTCAGCATTTCATTGGTAGTTACCAATCCTACCGCCAAAACAACAGCCGCCAGGATGAAAATTAAATAGGTCAATTTTTTCCTGGGACTGACCGGGCCGAATGAAGCTTGTGCTTTATCTACGACCCTGCTGTCAGATATTGAAGAAGACAATGACAGGCCGGTCTCTTCCCTTTTTTGAAGCAAGAAATTATAGATACTGCTTTTTACGTTTTGCTCCCGGCTTATCTCCACCAGGTCTCTTTCCTTTTGTGGAATTGATTGAAGCATGGAAGAAAAATGGTTGATCGTAGAAGACAGATTATTCCTATTCGCTTCCAGGCTTACCTTCTGGCTCTGGATATTTTCTAAAATGCTTGGTTTTATTTTTTCAATCTGGTCAGTGATGGAAACGATGACCGGGTTATTTTCACCCGTGGTTTTTTTCAAATTTTCGTACTGCAATTCATTATCATAGAGCTTAGTCAGCAATTGGGAAAGCATGGGATCCGTGACACCCACCGTTGAAGGCACAATACCTCCCGATTTGTCTTTTGCTTTTACATAATTCTCTACCTGGTTCAATACAGCTAATTGGGTATTCACATCCCCGAGTCTTTGATCAACAGCGCTTACATTTTGTAAAAAAAGTGTGCCCTGTGAGCCTATATCGATAGCTCCACGGGTTGCCTTGTACTGCTGCAATTTCTTTTCAATAGAATCCAGGTCCTTGACAACATAGTTCAATCGTTCCTCAATAAAGGCCAGCGTATTGGCAGCCAGTGTATTTTTATCATTAATGGACGCCCAGTTATAGGCCAAGATCAACTCATTCAGAATGTCTTCTGCACATTTAGGAGATTCATCTATCATTTTTAAGTTGATAACACTCGAAAGCTTACCCGCCGAGCTGATCTTCAGTCGCATCACCAGTCCAGCAGTAACCTTTTTAGGATCAATCAATGTAAAATACAAAGGGTTCAGCGTGGTGCTTGCGGAAGGTTGGGGTATGAATTTCAATTCACCGTATGGCGTCTTAACAAATCCGTTTACGGGATAGGATTTACCTTCTATGGCC
>DATINK010000253.1:0-1770 GCA_035474355.1 Chitinophagaceae bacterium
GGAGTGACCATAGCTTACTTCTTCGCAAAGGACGGATGACAATTGGGAATAATCTTTGCCCAATAATGATCTGTCCAGTTTCAACATCGCATCTTTTAATGATACACTGTCAACCTGTGCGAAAGTGATGCCACTGATAAAAAACAATATGCCTGTGATCAATGCACGCATGCTCAATTATTGAAGTTTTACTGCCTGCCGGCCGAATAATTTCCATTTCCCCCTTTCTTTAACCCATACCAACATGATCCCCAGGTTCAGGGGAGCCGGCTTGCCCTCCTTTGTTTCAGTTTCGTGGAACTGGTATCTCACAATCGCCACATCATCTCCCATAATAATAGAATAAGACTTTAATGATGTGTCTGTATACGTCGATTTATTATTGCTGATGCCATGGATCGCTTCTGCCCGGGTCTGTATGCTCCCCCCGGAATGACCATAGGTCAGTTCTTTTGCAAATAATCCTTCCAGTGTCGCGCTATCCTTTGTGCCAAAAACTGTATTATTCAGCAGGCGTGAATTTGACAGTATTTCTCTTTCGTCTTTTGACTGGGCTTTCACCGAAAGCGCAATCATGAGTACCGGTAAGAAAAAAATATATTTCCTGTTCATATTAATTATTCTTTGCTGCAGTATTCCTGCATTCAGTAATGATCGAATCGATTTTTTCTTTTGTCAGGTGCTCCCTGTAATGCTTCCCCAATTGCATCATGGGCGCATAACCACAGGCGCCCAGACATTCCACCGTTTTTAATGTAAACATGCCATCCGTTGTGGTTTCACCCACGCCGATACCGAGCTTTTGTTGAATATATTCAATGATATTATCGCTTCCGTTCAACATGCAGGGTCCCGTCTGGCAAACTTCAAAAACATATTTACCCACCGGCTTCAGGTTATACATGCTGTAAAATGTAGCCACCTCGTAGACTTCAATGGGCTCAAGACCTAACAACGACGCTACATAATCCATCGATGGTACACTCAACCATCCGCCGAATTCTCTTTGTGCAAGGTGTAGCACGGGAATGACCGCACTCTTCTGCTTACCCGCGGGGTAAAACCCGATGATCCGCTGTACTTCTTTTAATGTATCCTCTGAAAACCTGGTTTCCACTCGGTTTAATATTTATTTTCATGTGGTGCCCCTACGGGGCTACCCACATTAGGCTCCTACGGAGCTACTTTTACATTTTACATTTTACATTCATCACCCGTCCATTTCTCCGGCAATTAAATTCAAACTACTCATCGTTATGATCGCATCGCTCAGCATTCCTCCTTTTGTCAGTTCTTCAAAAGCCTGGTAATAGATGAAACAAGGCCTTCTGAACTGAAGACGATAAGGTGCCCGTCCCCCGTCGCTGATGAGGTAAAATCCTAATTCACCGTTTCCTCCTTCCACAGAAAAATAAACTTCTCCTTTCGGCATATCGATCTCACCCATGATGATCTTAAAATGCCATATCAGGGCTTCCATTTTGGTATATACATCTTCTTTTTCCGGTAAATAATATTCCGGCACATCGGCATGGAATATTTCAGCTTCCGCACCTTTGAATTCCTGGACCTTCCTGTAAGCCTGCCTGATAATATCCAGGCTTTGCCACATTTCCTGTCCCCGTACCAGCCAGCGGTCGTAATTATCCCCGGTGGTTCCTACCGGAATCTCAAATTTGAAATCTTCATAACTCGAATAAGGACTATGAACGCGTACATCATAATCCACGCCTGCTGCCCGCAGGTTAGGACCGGTAAATCCATAGTTCA
>DATINK010000254.1:0-4607 GCA_035474355.1 Chitinophagaceae bacterium
GGGCCTGGGTCTTGGAATTGAATTCCCCCATTTCTTTTTTATAGACCAGGGTATCGTTTTTCTCCGAAGGAGTCCCTAAGGACCAGACCAGGCATACCAGGTCCTCTCCCAGTAATTTTTGCTTTTGGGTAAGGGCTTCATCCAGGTCGGGCCAGATTGACGGTGGCTGAACCTTCTTTAATTGCGACTGAGCAGCCTGCAAGAATAACAGTAGACAAGCCAACAAACTGAATTTCAGGCAGATTAACCTCATTTTGTATGCCATAGTTACACTCATTTGGTCTCCTTATTATAATTGAATGATTTTTGCAGGTGGAACAGGAACCAGGACAAATTATCAATGCTAAAGTAAGCAACTATTAAAAAAGACCCCCACCGGGGACAATCATATGAACCTTGGAAATTTTACCATAAAAGCCGCGGAACTTATTCAGCAGGCACAACAACTTGCTTTTAATGCAAAGCATCCGAATATTGAGACGGAACACCTGTTGAAAGCGTTGCTCACACAGGAGGACTCGCCCGTGGATTACCTGCTTAAAAAGAATAATGTATCCGTCAATATTGTAGAAACAAAATTGGATGAGCTGCTACAAAAACTACCGGCAGTTTCCGGCGAGCCTGCTCAAAATATAAGCCGGGATGCAAATAATGTGATCCTGCGCGCCGGGTCGGCATTGAAACAATTCAATGACGAATTTGTAACGCCGGAGCATTTGCTGCTCGCCATTGCGCAAGGGAACGACGCTGCGGGGAAATTGCTGAAGAACGCAGGCCTGACTGAAAAAGGGCTGATCACCGCTATCAAAGATCTAAGAAAAGGAGATACGGTCACTTCCCAAACCCAGTCTCAGGAATATAATTCGCTGAGCAAATATGCACGCAACCTGAATGAACTTGCCCGACAGGGAAAACTGGATCCTGTTATCGGGCGGGATGAAGAGATCCGGCGCACACTCCATATACTTTCCCGGAGGACGAAGAACAACCCGATACTGGTGGGTGAACCCGGGGTGGGTAAGACGGCCATAGCAGAAGGCATTGCACACCGGATTGTAAATGGCGATGTGCCCGATAACCTCAAATCAAAAATCATTTATGCGCTGGATATGGGATTGCTGATCGCAGGCGCTAAATATAAAGGTGAGTTTGAAGAAAGATTGAAAGGCGTCGTCAAAGATGTATCTGCCAGTGAAGGAGAGATCATATTATTCATCGACGAGATCCATACGCTGGTCGGTGCCGGCGGGGGTGAGGGTGCGATGGATGCTGCCAACATCCTGAAACCTGCGTTGGCAAAAGGTGAATTGCGGGCAGTAGGTGCCACCACGCTCAATGAATACCAGAAGTTTTTTGAAAAGGACAAAGCCCTGGAAAGGCGTTTTCAAAAAATAATGATTGAAGAACCCAATGTCGAAGATGCGATCTCGATCCTGAGGGGATTGAAAGACCGGTATGAATCGCATCACCATGTACGAATTAAGGATGAGGCGATCATTGCTGCTGTTGAATTATCTCACCGGTATATCACCGATCGCTTTCTTCCCGATAAAGCCATCGACCTGGTAGATGAAGCAGCTGCCAAGCTCAGGCTGGAAATGAATTCCATGCCCGAAGAACTGGATACATTAGAAAGACAGATCCGTCAGCTGGAAATAGAAAGAGAAGCGATCAAAAGGGAGAATGATGATGCAAAGCTAAAAGAATTGAATACCGAGATCGCGAATCTTGCCGTAGAGAGAGATACATTAAAGGCAAAATGGAGGCAGGAAAAAGAGATCGTAGATAAGATACAGGATGCAAAGACTAAAGTTGAACAACTCAGGCTGGAAGCAGAAAGGGCCGAGCGGGAAGGAGATTACGGTAAGGTCGCCGAAATAAGGTATGGCAAGATCAAGGAACAGGAAACCCTGATCAATGAACTGACCGGGCAATTGAAAGATTCATCAGAAAAAAGATTGTTGAAAGAAGAAGTGGATGCGGAAGACATTGCGGAAATGGTGGCCAGGTCTACCGGCATTCCCGTCGCTAAGATGTTACAAAGCGATCGGGATAAACTCCTGCAGCTGGAAAAGCATTTGCATGAAAGGGTGGTAGGACAGGATGAAGCCATCATTGCAGTGGCAGACGCCATTCGCAGGAGCCGCGCTGGTTTACAGGATCCGAAAAAACCGATCGGTTCATTTATATTCCTGGGAACCACGGGCGTGGGAAAAACGGAATTGGCCAGGGCGCTTGCTGAATATTTGTTTGATGATGAAAGCATGATGACCCGGATCGACATGAGTGAGTACCAGGAAAAACATACGGTAAGCCGGCTGGTGGGTGCACCTCCCGGCTATGTGGGTTATGAGGAAGGTGGTCAATTGACGGAATCGGTCCGAAGAAAACCTTATAGCGTTGTATTACTGGATGAGATTGAAAAAGCGCATCCCGATGTATGGAATGTTTTGTTACAGGTATTGGATGATGGGCGTCTTACAGATAATAAAGGGCGGGTAGTGAATTTTAAGAATACGATCATCATCATGACCAGCAATATTGGCAGCGTGTTGATCCAGGAAGCCTTTGAAGGCGCTTCAGAAAAAAACCTGGAAGAGATTCATGACAAAGCAAGAAATGAAGTGATGAACCTGCTTCGCCAGACGATCCGGCCTGAGTTCCTGAATCGTGTAGATGAGATCATCATGTTCCGCCCGCTCATGAAAAAAGAGATCATGGGTATTGTGAAGATCCAGCTCAGGAATCTTCAGAAAATGGTAGCAGAGAATGGCATTCAACTGGAGTTCAGCGATTATACTTTAGAATTTCTGGCAGAACAGGGTTATGATGTACAGTTTGGCGCCCGGCCCCTGAAACGACTAATCCAAAAAGAGATCGTCAATCAATTGAGCAAAAGAATACTTGCAGGAGATATTGATAAAAGCCGTCCGGTATTAGTGGATGTCTTTGATAACACGGTTGTATTCAGGAATGATATGCCGGCAGCAAAGAAACCAGCACCCGAAGCCAGCACACAAAAAGCCAAACAAAAGAAAACGGCATCCTGAAATAACAAGCTGATTCTCATAAATGACTTGTGTTTAACAACTGTTAGCCGGGAAGCCTTCCTTCTTTCCACATCACCCAAATTCGCTCACTTAAAGGTGTTTAAGAGCATTTTTTTTCCTATCATTGCCGTTGAATTTTCTTTGGCTCCGGGATTGGACCGGAGGAAAGCCCCTTCACACGCTAATGAATTTCAACATATTGTTTCCCGGGGTTCCCCAGATTTCCGGGAAAACTAAAAGGAAGGCCTTCCATCCTAGAGCCAGGTATTTGTTTATTTAAAGCTCAGGCTTATGAAAAAGAATGAACTGCCCGTTTTCGAATTTGGTGACACACTGACCGATTCGCAGCTGCAGTTTTTCCAGAAAAATGGCGCGATTCATTTCAGGAATTTCCTGAATAAAGAAACTGTCGCCAATTTTGTTAGCGAGATTGACCGTGTACAAGCATATTTGCTTGAAAATGATATCCTGAAAATAAATGGGGTACCATTGAAACTCGGTACGGATGTAAATGGAGATCCCCTGATCCAACGCATTGCATTTGCCACTAACTATAGCTCTCTTTTCAAAGATTTCCTGCAAGATGAAAGGCTGAAAAGACTGGTTGAACTGATGAAACCTTATGAGGGCAGGATCGCAGAAGACGAGAAAGATGGGATGGTCATCAACCATTATATCAATACATCTTCGAGCAAATGCCGACAGTTGGGTTGGCATACCGATGCCCCGCGCGACCTGTTCCTTGGATCCAAGATCTTACCGATGCTCAATGTCGGTATCCATCTGGATGATTGTCCTTTCAATAATGGCGGACTGAGGATCCTTTCGGGCACACACAGACAAAGTTTGTTTAACCTGTTGTTCAGGAAAAAATATTTTATTGGTAATAAACCCGATCGCAGGGAAGTAGGGGTGGAGATCCAGGCCGGCGATCTTACCGTTCATGATGGAAGATTATGGCACCGGGTTCAACAATCACCTTTCCAGGGTGAAGCGAGCCGTCGCAGGGTCATTTATATCCCGATCATTACTGGCGCATACCGGCCGAAACATGCCAATAGCCCCACAGCACTTTATCACAAACTCGGAAAACTGAAATTGAATCCCAACGGGACCGGTGCCACTGCGGTCAACAGTAAGAAAAAGAGTGACGTACAAGTTTAAAATATGATATCATGGCATATGCGCTGATTACAGGTGCCGCTAAAGGAATCGGCAGAGCGATAGCGGAAGAAATGGCAGCCAGGAATTATAATTTATTGCTGGTTGATATTGATGAAGCCGGGTTGGCCAGGACCGCCCAGGAACTCAATGATAAGTTTACGCAATTCATACTTACGCTGACCTTAGATCTTTCAAAGAGAGATGCTGCTGAATCGCTCTGGAAATGGACACAACCTTATCACAAGGATCTGAACATTGTGATCAATAATGCGGGATATGGTCTCAATGGTCCCTTCGAAAAGATGGGGATCGACGAACAACTGAATATCATTGATGTCAATATCCGCGCACAACTCACCATCGCCCATACTTTCATTCCTTTATTAAAAACGT
>DATINK010000255.1:0-3306 GCA_035474355.1 Chitinophagaceae bacterium
CTATGACGACCGCTACCTCCGGATGAAGGTACAGAATCGTTATCGCTGGTCGATGCTCGACGATACGTATTATTATGACAACCGTTACACCTATTCCTACAACAACTGGAATAATCCCTGGAATCAAAATTATCTCTGGAATTATTATTACAATCCTTATTGCAGTTCCTGTTGTACCTATGTGAACCCGAAAAACGGAACCGCTTTTAATTTCAACGGTGGCCCAAGAACTTTTAACCTGAATACTTTTTCTACCAAACAATTCACGAGTCGCAATATCAAACCCAAATCTGGTTCATTCAGTTACTCAACACCCACATCATCAGGAACGAATACAAGGTCCAATGCTGATAACGATGAGAAGAAAAGCAATGCAGGAAACCTGTTAAGGAGTCTGTTCAGCAAAGAAGAAAAGAATAGTTCTTCGAGCAGCAGCACGCCGAACAACAGTTCTTCGAGCAGCAGCAGCTCTTCCAGTAGCAGTTCGACATCATCCGGCAGCACGGCACCCGTAAGAAGGTTCTAAGCGACCGGGAAACAACATTCCTTGCATTCAACTCACTTTTTTATGAAAAAGATTTTTTTCATGCTAAGCTGCTTTGCAGCTGCATTAAATAGTATTGCCCAGGAACCGGCCGACGCCCTACGTTATTCCTGGTACACGTCCAACGGAACCGCCCGTCAGCAAAGCATCGGTGGCGCCATGGGTTCATTAGGCGGTGAGATATCATCGATCTTTGTCAACCCCGCCGGACTTGGCTTTTACAAAACCCGCGAAGTTGTGCTAACACCTGCCTATACCTTGCTGAATAATAAAGCCACTTATTTCGGGAGACAGGAAATGGATAAGAAAAACGGGTTATCGTTTGGAACCAATGGGATCGTATTTGGAGACGGAACGAATACACGGAAAAAAGGCATGACCAGTAATGTGCTGGCTTTGGGGGTAAATCAAATTGCTAATTTCAGAAGTAACTTAATTTATCGCGGTCAAACCAGCCAGAGTTCTTATTCCCAGAAATTCCTCGAGGAGATCCAGAACAACAATGATAAAGACGCCAATCATGTAGCCGATGGTTATCCCTATGGAACCAGTCTTGCTTTTAATACCTATTGGATCGATACCATTGCGGGTGGCACGCCGAATAATTACCAGTTCCAGACAAGATCGCCGATCGCAACAGGACTTCTACAAGAAAACATCATTGCCAGTTCCGGTGGTATCACGGAGATCGCGATGGCAGCTGCTTCGGGTTTTGGTGATAAGGTATTTGCGGGTATCACCATCGGCATTCCCATACTGACTTATAAAAGAGAAGGCGCATTTACCGAAGCCGATGCAACCAGTAACGTCAATAATAAATTTGATTTTGCCAGGGTGGAAGAAAGCCTGAAAACCACGGGCGCCGGGATCAATATCAGGTTGGGTATGATTTTCAAGCCTGCTGAATATTTCCGGGTCGGACTGGCCATACATTCTCCCACTTATTTTTCTTTGACAGACAAGTACAGCACCACGATCACGGCAGCCACTGAAGCTTACAAAGGAATCCTGCACCAGAGTTCGGGAGATATCACGGGTTCACCCACATCTGATTTTAAATACGCGCTGACGACGCCTTTCCGCATCATCGCAAGCGCTTCCTATGTATTGAGAGAGATCCAGGATGTGAGAAAACAAAGAGGCTTCCTTACCGCGGATATAGAATTTCTAAGTTATCGATCCTCTTCTTTTCACGCCGATCCATCCGATAAAGACCCATCGACAAAAACCTATCTCAAATCATTGAACCAGGCCATTAACAATGCCTATAAGCCCAGTTTCAATTTCCGGGCCGGTGGTGAATTGAAATTTACATACGTCATGGTGCGCGCT
This sequence comes from Chitinophagaceae bacterium, assembly GCA_035474355.1. Lineage (GTDB taxonomy): Bacteria > Bacteroidota > Bacteroidia > Chitinophagales > Chitinophagaceae > DATINK01. The sequence continues at coordinate 1,877 of DATINK010000255.1, forward strand.
GGCGTTGCTTATTATGGCAATCCTTACAAAAACCTGGCGGGAGAAAAGGGGAATCGTTTTCAGTTGACCGGCGGCCTGGGTTACCGCAATAAAGGAATTTTCATTGACGTGGCATACGTCCATACCATGGGAAAAGATATTCACTTCCCCTATCGTTTGCAGAACGGGCCTTTTACAGGTGCTACTATTCGCTCTACCGGGGGAAATGCCGTACTCACGGTCGGGTTTAAGATATGACCGATAGACCGCCCCCTTCGGGGCCGGAATGTAGAATGTAAAATAATAAATGTAAAATGTAGAAGTGGGTTAATAACAGATCGAAGATGTATTAACTTTTCGAAATTAAGGACTCCAACTTTTACATTTTACATTCTACATTCTACATTTTACATTTATAAAGGCTCATCACTAAAAAATCATATTCCCTATAGGTGTGTGAGGTGAAAACCAGGTCATCTCTTTATCCTTTTTAAACCAGGTCATCTGCCGTTTTGCATAATGTCGTGTATTCTTCCTGATCTCAGCAACAGCTTCTTCCAGTATTGTTTTTCCATCCAGGTGTTCAAATAATTCCTGGTAACCGACAGTTTGCAATGCATTCAGGTTTTTAAATGGCAAAAGTTGTTTTACTTCTTCCGGCAATCCTGCTTCCATCATTTTATCAACCCTGGAATCGATATTCCGGTTCAATTCTTCCCTTGGAAGTTCCAACCCGATCTTAATGATCTCAAAATCTCTGGTTTGCTTCTGCTTTTTCCTGAATGAAAGAATAGATTGACCCGTGGCTACAACTACCTCCAATGCCCGCATCATACGCTGTGGATTCCGGATCTCTCCTTCTTTATAAAATGCCGGATCTTTTTTGCCGATCTCTTCCTGCAGCCATCCCAAACCATTTTTTTCATAATTCTCTTTGATCTTTTCACGAATGGATGGATCCACTTCCGGTATTTCATCGAGTCCCTCGCAAAATGCTTTGATGTAGAGGCCCGTCCCTCCCACCATCACGACGGTATCATGGTCTTTGAAAAGTTCTCTCGCTTTCTCAAGAGCGAATTGCTCAAAACCCGCAGCGTTGATCTCCTCCTTTATTGAAAAATTGGCAATAAAATGATGTTTGACAAGAGCAAGTTCTTCCGGAGATGGTCTTGCTACCCCGATATTCAATTCCCGGTAACATTGCCGGGAATCTGCAGATATTATTTCAGTATGAAAATGCCGGGCGATCTGTATCGCTATTGAGGTTTTACCAACGGCCGTTGGTCCGGCTATGACAATTACTTTCTTTATCAAGTTTCTTCCTCTCCTCCCATATCCCCCACTTCCCCGGCTTCTTCCGCCCCCTCTTCTTCTCCCGTATCATTGGTGCCATCACCACCCATGGCTATTCCCTCCGCTTCATCCCCTTCTTCTCCAAATCCCTCAGCTCC
>DATINK010000256.1:0-12795 GCA_035474355.1 Chitinophagaceae bacterium
CCCGAATCGGTGTTGTTCATCAATAATAATGATCCCGAGGTTTTTAAATTGGACCGCATCTTCGATGACGGCATGGGTGCCTACCAGGACCGGTAATTCATCCTGTGCGAGTTCTTCTAAAATTTTTTTCCGGGCAGCCCCTTTCGTGGATCCTGTCAATAATTTTACCGGGACATCTATTTTATCCAACAGGCCACTGATGGTTTTGAAATGTTGTTGTGCCAGTATTTCGGTAGGTGCCATCAGGCATGCCTGGTAACCATTGTCAATCGCCAATAACATCGTCAATACAGCAACGATCGTTTTGCCGCTTCCCACATCTCCCTGCAACAAGCGATTCATTTGTTTTCCCTTGCCGGTATCAGCCCTGATCTCCCGGATCACTCTTTTTTGTGCGTTCGTCAATTCAAAAGGCAGCCCCTCCTTGTAAAATGTATTGAACCGGTCTCCCACTTTTTCAAAGATGAACCCTTTCGAATACCGGTGCCGGTTGGAACGCAGCATTTGCATGCGCAATTGAGCGACAAACAGCTCTTCAAACTTGAATCTTTGAACCGCTTCATCAAATGCGGCCTGCGACCCGGGAAAATGGATCTTGTTAAATGCTTCAAATCGCCCGGGAAGTTTGAGCTGAGTAAGGATAGCTCCGGGAAGGTTTTCCCGCACATCTTTTTCCTGGACCTGGGCCATCAGTGCCTGTGTAAGTTTCCCGATCTGTCTTCCTCCCAGCCATTTTGATTTTAATTTTTCAGTACTGGGATAAACCGGTTCGAGAAAATTCTTCACCTGTCCGACCGCCTGCCCGACTGAGTCATTCAGGCGGGGCCCGTCCGGGCGGGCCTCTTTTTTATCCGGTGCAAGTACTTCGAATTCGGGATGTACGATCTGGGGTTTGCCTTGAAAAAAACTGACCCTGCCATAAACGAGATAAGTTTCACCGGTATGCAGGGATCTTTGCACCCATGGGATACTTTGGAACCAGGTCAATTCAATATTTCCGCTCCTGTCACGCAAATGAGCAACCAGTCTTTTCCCACGACCCTGCCCGATCACCTCAACACTTACCAATACCCCTGCCAGTTGTATAAATTCCGTTTGCGGCTGGAGATCGGCAATGAGATTTACTTTGGTTTTATCGATATGCCGGTAGGGAAAGAATTCTAAGAGGTCGCCGAAAGTGAATAAGCCCAGTTCTTTTTTGAGCAATTCCGCTTTTTGCGGACCTACACCTTTCAGGTATTCTATGGGACTTGATAATATGTTAGAGAATGTGCTAATGTGCTAATGTGTTTACGGGTTCCTGTCTTAAGGCCTTTTCCCATAAAACGGTGTGCCGGCCCCGAATAAAAACAAAGAATCCTTTTACAAGGCAGTAATTCATGAACACAAAATAAAATGGAATGGAAAGGATGCCCAGGTTCCGCCCGGACATTACAGACAGACCGCCAAAACAAGCCAGTAAATAAAAACCAGCCTGCCCATATAAAAACCAATGATAGAACCCGGCTCCGCCTTGCAGGACAATAATAATATTAGTGATCAATAACACAACCAGCATTACGGGGCAGAATATCCAACGCAGTAACCTGCGGGATATAAATTGAAAACTTAAGACCGGGTGCTTAAAGATATTCAGGCATTGCCCGAGGTAGCCAATCGATTGATAAGCGCCTGCCGAGATCCTTGTCTTTCTCTTTTCTTCTTCTGCTAAAGAAACAGAAGGCCATTCCGTAGCAAAGGCGCCGGGTTCATACGCGATCTGATAACCCTTGAGACAAACGTGCATGGATATTACAAAGTCATCCAGTATCAGGTTATCATTTAATTGTGTAAACAAATTCGACCTTATTGAATACAATTCACCCGCAGCACCCACTACTGAATGAAGACCCGCGTCAAGCTTTTTCATGGAAGACTCATATTTCCAATATAGTCCCTCCGCTTCTCCTACGGCTGAAAGTTGCGGGGCCCGGGATATTTTTTTTTCTCCCGCCACACCCCCGACACGGGGATCATTGTAATGAGCAAGGATCCGGCTGATGCTCTCCTTATTTAAAATAGTATTCGCATCGCTGAATACGACGATCGGTGAGTGGATGGCAGCCATGGCTCTTTTGATCGCGGCGTATTTTCCTTTGCGTTGGACCTGGTGCATCAACCTGACCCGGGGATAACGGGCAACTATATCCGGGGAATGATCCGAAGATCCATCGGTAACGATCACGATCTCCAGCGATTCGGCCGGGTAATCAAGCTCCAGGCAATTTTTGATCTTTTGTTCCAGGACCGGTTCTTCATTATAGGCAGTAATGACCAGCGTAACCGGCACTTTCTCTTCGCTGGAAACCGGCTTTTTGGCAGGCCTGAAAACCGAAATGACCAGGTCCAGGATCAACAAAAGGATACCATAGCCCAGGTAACAAAAAAACAGGATGCTTACACTTATCCAGAAAAAGAGTTGCATGAATATCACGAAGGAAAATTACGTCATTGCCATAGAAAAAATCCCATTCATCGCCATGATATTAAATCTTTTGATCCAACTGACCGGGCTCTTGTCTTTACGGATATTTCAGAGTATTTTTATTATGGCTGAACCACCTGTACCAAACCAGGTAATCCATGAAAAACCTATTCCACCTGTTGCAGATCGACCTTGATCTACGTGAATACAAGCCTGCCTTGCTTTGTTTCATTTCTGCATTTATCGTTACCCTGCTGATCATTCCACCCATTATCAGCATCGTTAAAAAATTAGGATTGTTTGATCACCCCGGTGATCACAAGATCCATTCAACGCCGATACCTACATTGGGCGGGATCGCGATCATAGCCGGTATGATGTCTGCGCTTTTTATGTGGTTCCCATTCAGCAGTGATGGCATACAATTCAGTTTCTTTTTTTCAGTAGGGGCATTACTGGTCGTTGGCATCCTGGATGACCTGCGGGGACTGACTGCCCGGCACAAATTCGTGGTCCAGTGCGGACTGGCTGCGGTGATTGCATTAACAGGTACACGGATCATTTCCTTTGAAGGTCTATTCGGCATCAACGAACTACCCCTGTTTGCTCAATATAGTATTACCATGCTGGCGATCGTGGGCATTACCAATGCATTTAACCTGATCGATGGAATTGATGGGCTTGCCGGTGGCCTGGGTTTTATGAGCCTGGCAGTGCTGGGAACTTACCTGAGCATAACAGGCGATATGAGTTACGCACTGATCGCATTTGCACTCGCGGGGGGAATACTTGCCTTCCTGTTCTTCAATTTCAACCCGGCGAGGATCTTTATGGGAGATACCGGTTCATTGGTACTTGGTTTCGTGATCGCCGTATTGTGTATCCGGCTGCTCCAGGTAAATCTTTTTGCTGCCAAACCTGTATTGCAACACGCTCCTGTGTTCGTATTGGGAATTGTATTGATCCCGGTATTTGATACCATGCGGGTCTTTGCCGTAAGGATCTGGTCCGGGCATTCGCCATTTATGGCAGATAAAAATCATATTCATCACCTGCTGACGCGTACAGGTGTGAGTCATAATTTCACCGCAAAGCTTTTATGTTTCTTTCACGCCACGATCCTGGTAGAAGTTTTCTGGCTGCGCGGTATGCAGCAGGAATTCATATTATTAATCCAAATCTTTTCTATGATCATCATGATGTTCGTCCTTAAAAACCTGAAATTTATTTTCCGCAAGATCAAATCCATTGAAATTCCAGTGCAAAGACTGGAGAATCTGGGCTATTAGATGATAGTTGATAACTGATAGATGATAATTATTTAACCTCGCATCCCCCGTCCTCGATTCAAAGATGTTCATCTCTGAATCGAAGGACCTAATTCGTACTTCGTATTTCGTACTTCGCACTTTCCTTATATTTGCGCAACCATTAAATTCCTTCCACCCATGCAAAAACCAACCTGCATTGCTATTCTATTAGCATTCCTGTCATTTTCCGTTTCCGCTCAATTCCCATCCGGTTGTATAGGCAGGTGGCTCCTGAACAATTCAGCTGTTGATGCCAGTGGAAATGGCTATAACGGAAGTCTGACTTCCACCAGTGCAACAACCAATCGCTTCGGCACGGCCAGCCAGGCCACTTCTTTCAATTCAGGCTCATCAAACGGTAGCCTGCCGGTTGGATTGATCACCGCCATGCAAAATGATTTCAGTTACGGGTTCTGGTTCAAAACCTCCATGACGGCATCGAATTCCTCGGCATGGTATGGAGGAAATGCCCTGGTAGATGCAGAAGTTTGCGGGGGTGTGGCCGATTATGGAACCGCATTGATCGATGGCGGAAAAGTTTGCCTTGGTATCGGCAACCCGGACCTCACCATCAAAACACCCCTTTCCTATAATGATGGTAATTGGCATTTTGCGACAGCAGTCAGGGATAAAGCTGCGGGTGCGATCTATCTATATATTGATGGTTTGCAAAAAGCATCCACGACCGGCACCACAACGGCTGCGCTGACGTCTCCGGCTTTTATGGGACTGGGAAAAAATCCTTGCGCCAATAATCCTGTATATACAGGAAGCCTGGACGATATTGTTGGCTGGGGAAGGGCACTTAGCGGCACCGAAGTGTTGAATCTATATAATTATATGGCAGCACAGGCCCTGCCGGTGCACTGGCTCTCATTCACGGGTGTATCCATCGCTGCCGGCATACAACTGAAATGGGAAATAGACAATGCAGTGAATAACGATCGTTTTGAAATTGAACATTCAAAAGACGGGAGGTCTTATTCTATGATCGCATCCATACAGGCCAGTACGGGCATCGGGGGTGCAGGTGGAAAGATCACCTACAATTATCTGCATATTTCCCCCGCTGGAGGAAATCATTTTTACCGTATAAAAGAAGTGGATATCGATGGAAAATTTTCTTACTCTTCTGTGATCAGGGTTGATCTCAATCATCCTGTATCTGGTTTCAGTCTGAAGAATAACCCTGTAAAGGATGAGCTGGTTTTGCTTAATGCTAATCGGGAATTATTGAAACATTTGATAATACTGGATGCGTCCGGGAGGGTGCAGGAAAGAAAAATTCTCAATACAAATGCTTCCACAGTACCCTTAGATATACAAAGGCTGTCTACCGGGTACTATTTCCTGATGATAGTAAAACAAAATGGCGAATCAGAGATTTTTCCATTCATGAACTATTAATTTTTAGCAACCAATACTATTAAGACTCATTCCTTCGGCTTACTGCTTGCAGTTGTTCCCTTATTTACCAATTTCTCCAACGAATCAATTTGACCATTTTGAATTTTTAGCCGTGCTTCTTCTTGTTCGATCTTTTTATCCTTCACCCTATTCGTATAATTTAAATAAAAAGTCAGGACCCCAAATATAAAAGTTCCGGCAATGGGAAGAAGCTTAAAAACCATTTCCCATTTAGCTTTTCTTGAAGTGGTTTTTTGAATCCCCAAAGTTTCAAAATAATAGCCCGTAAATTGAGATGCGTGGGGCGCTACCCTGTATGTCCCATCCGCTTCATATATTTTATTGTCCTTTATCAGCTCTGACAATATTCTTTCCAACTTATGCTGGTCGCATGCCAGTTTTAAAAGTTCACCGTGGTATTTTTCGGTAATCGCCGTTGCAGATATCTCATCATTAATTCGTATAACATAAAAAATGAAATCTATCAACTCGTATTTGTTTTTCATAGCCGCCATTCAGTTTTCAAAACAATTCAGATTGAACTCATTGATTCTGATCTTGTAACACAACTCAAAAGTCTCGGTATCCAATGTCGGGTAATTCGATATTCTCTCCAATGCCTTATTAAATATTTTAGAAAATTCATCCTTTATTTTTAAAATATCCTTTCTTTTTGTTAATACATCCGTGAATTGGGAAAAAATAATCCTTCTCTCCGCTTCAAAGCCTGGGAGACCGTCCAAAAAATCAAAATTTTCATTAAAAAAAACATACCCTTTAAATAATTTTTTCCATTCTTTATGTTTTACAAATTGTGCCCCCTCCCCGACAAATAGAACTCCAATTGATTTTGAAAAATCAATGTCAAACCATTTATGACTGATCATATTCTTTCCGATCACCAGAAATATCGGGTAATCGGGATCTTTAAATCCAAATATAGCAACGCGCGATGGCGCTTTGGATTTATTCATAACAAAGAGTGAAAACTTGGTCACCCATTTGTTCAATAGAAATTTATTTTTTTTGCTGAAGAGTTTGAAAAATGGGGTTTCTGTCTTCCGGAAAGTTTTCCAGGCAGTATAAACAGGACAATCTGGCGAATTGGTTTTCGTCAAGTATAAGAAAGCAGAATTTGAATTGAATAACATGGGAATTATCTTTTCTTTCTCAGGTATTGAATTACCATTAGCGTTTTATACCATTCTTTCATATATTTTTTTCCCACATCCGAATCGTTCTTTACCTCCTGAATTAGGTCCTTTACGGTTATCTCCGCAACACCAGGAATCGGCACGTTCATCTCATGGTTAGTGATATTTCTTAAATGCAAAAGGACATCTTGCTTGATTTCAGTGATTATGTCAAAATCCGGTGTTTCCTGCTTTTTCACCCTTTTCTCAGTAACAAAATTATTATAGTCGTTTTGTAAATTTAACATGAGCTCCTCGTGAGTGTTTTTATCATATATCCTAATTTTATTTTCAGTCAATAGTTTTATTTCGTTTTGTGTCAGTTCTTTTTGATACGCTGTGTATAAGGCCAAAAAAACATCTTTGTTTCTTTCTCTAATATGTCTTAGTATTTTCTTACCATTTTCGCTCTTTGAAATTTTATCTAGCCTCAAGTCGCAAATAAGAATATCAATATCTCCCTGTATAGCCCTATTTTTCGCCTCACTGATAGAATCAGTGATTTGAAGCCCGAACCCTTCGCTTTCAAATGAGCTTTTTGCATCCAAAAGATTATCGCCTAGATCATCAAGGTATAGTATCACAGCATCGTCCAAGGTTGTCATAATCTTACTCTTTTAGTTTAATTATCTGAGCTTTCGGAAAACGTAGAATAAATCTTGTTCCTTGTATAGTGTTTTCCCTTCCCCTTTTTAAAGGTGATTCCATCACGATAGAACTGCCTTTGTGAGAAGCAATTATTTCTCTGACTACATGAAGACCCTGCCCCGTGATCGTTTTAAACTCGTCTCGTTTTTTTGTAGAATACCCTGCCTCCCATACTATGTCCCGTAATTCAGGGGCAATCCCATGCCCATAATCTTCAATTTCTATCATGACATATTTTTGGATGTTGCTGTTTGATTCAGGCTCTATATAAGTTCGTATCACGATTTTCCTGGTCGCCTCATCAGTGTAGGCTTCTACTGCGTTTTTGAACAGGTTTACAAATAACTGGATAATTTGCGATTGAGAACAAAGAATAAAACATTTTGCACTATAATTTTTGACAAACTCTATATCTATTTTCTTTGCCTTAAATTCATTTTTTACAGAGCTCGACGAGGCTTCAATTAAAGTATTAACGTTAATAGCATTCATACCCGTGTCCTCAGGCAAAGCCGTATCTTCGTTCGTATCATCTGCAAATATTTCACCTTGGTTATATGAATTCTTGGAAAAACTGATGATAGATCTTACCCTTTCAAAATTGCTTTCTAAACCCGCAACATCAAACCTGTACTCGCGTGATAGTTTAGTGTAAAGATTAGTAATTGACTTCTCCAGGTCCCGTAGTGGAGTATGGATCTCATGAAATGTCTCTTTTAGTATTCCTTTGAATACTTGCGACGATCTTTCAAACTCCTCTTTTTCAAGTAACTCTCTTTCGATCTTTCGCTGTGAAACTCTTGTAAAATCGACACTCCACCTGAAAATTCCTGTAAGGATCAGGATCTTTGCAAATAGCGATAAGCTGAAACCCAATACCAACATTTGACTTTCCCCTATAAAGACTTTAAGCGGGATCAAAAACTGTAAAACGGCCCAAATGAGAAACCCGCTTTTTAAATATCTTGTAGCCCTGAACTTATCTGTCTTCCATTTAATAAAAAGCATGGCAGCAAAAAGCCCGACAAGACTATACAATGCAGATGTCCAGTTCAAAGCTGTGCTATGCTTGTCAAAATCGTTTTTCATAGCAATGAATAGTACAGTGCCTGTTAAAAGTATCAATTCAATTAAAGCTCTTTTTCTTGATCCCAAAATGAAGTTAAACACACGGGTTACTGCATATTCGTTTGACTTTTTTAAATTTTTATTTGTAAACCAGAGAATGAATGATGCACAAAAACAAAACGAGGTGACAAAATTCAAGCTTCTTGAAATCTTGATTAAAACTTCCTGGTCAATATTTGTCAATGGGTATAACGGAGATTCATCATCCGCAAGTATTAAAAAGATAATATACAATACATTTGCCCCAAACGCCAGGCAAAGCCATAAAAACTCTTTTACTTCTAAAACTTTAATGGACCTGTAACATAGCAGGGAAATAAAAAATACAAGCGGTACCTGTGCGATCTGAGCTATTGAAACATAAGAATGAATTGGTACCATGTAGCTATTGATTCAAAATTTTTTTGGATAATTCAGGATTATTTATCTTAAGATGCGTAATGACCCGATAAGGGGGGATACTTCTGGTCATCAGCATTTCAGCTGGATATTTAATAGTCATCAAGGCATTCCCTCACACAACCTTTTATTATAACCTCCTAATATCCAGAAAACAAGTTTCTATAACAACCGTGTTACTACCGTCAGTAATTCCGTAGTAATACGGTAATAATGTCATTGGAAACTTCCGGCTATGATGGTCTTAATAAAACGGAAATGGTGGAAAATGAAGAAATCCCCATTCGTTCAGCAGTAATGAATTCAACTAGTTGTCTTATTGACCGGTTTTAAATACCCGGATACTCGTTACTTTATCATTCCAGAGTGAATTAAAACATGGAATGTCCCCGGTTTCTGTGGTTTGAGAACCGTGGAAATTATCATCCTTATAGAGCGTAACCGAATAACCCTGCGGGATCCGGATAGAAGAAAGGGCATCATTCCTGATCCCCAGTTCATTCAACGCATGATAGCCGATGCCCAGGCTATGACTGCCTCCCCCATAATTACAGTCTTCATATAAGGTAACCTTGGCAAAATAGTTTTGAAAATTGTTATTATTCCCTGATTGCCCGACATAGATGCTGGATGTCCTGTTATCCCAGCTTCCCGGCAGGCAATACGTATCATTATATATAGTAGTACTGGCGCCTTTATAGTTGTCATCTTCATACAGGATGACATAATACCCGTTGGGTATGCGGATGGAGGATAGTACATCATTGCTGATTCCCAGCGTGTAGAGGTTATGATACCCGGGAGCGAGCATACTGTAAGCGCCGCTGTAATTACAATCCGAATAAAGTGTTACTGACGCATTATTATTATTGTTATTATTCCAGCCCCCAGGATTATTGTTCCCGATCTTACTAATGATCACACTGGAGGCTCTTTCATTCCAATTCGCAGACAAACAAGACACATCGTCATTATAAACGATACTGGAACCCTGGTAATTATCGTCCTGGAAAAGTGTAATGGAATAACCATTTGAGATCCTGATAGAGGAAAGTTTGTCATTGCCGATACCCAGGTCATAATATCTATAAGAACCCGGGCTGAGGGATTTACTAAGACCGTGGTAATTACAATCTGTGAACAGTGTGACCACCTCCGCGTAATTATTATTATTATTGTTATTGTTATTCCAACCAAAATTATTCCACTTACGGGTGATGGTTACGCTGGAGGTCCTTTCGTTCCAGTATGCAGGCAGGCAGGAAATATCATCATCATATTTGGTGGTGGCGCCTTTGAAGTAATCGTCTTCAAATAAGCTGATGGAATAACCATTGGGAACACGGATGGATGAAAGCTGGTCGTTACCGATACCCAGTTCATATACTTTAAAAGATCCTTCTCCCAGGGTTTTGCTATAACCCTGGTAATTACAATCCTTATATAAAGTAACCCCTTCATTATTATTATTATTTCCCCAAAGACCGTTATTGTTATTCCCGTTATAACTGATATAAACACTGGACACCTTATTATTCAATCCCAGCGGCAGGCAGGAAACATCTTCGCTGTAATCTGTTTGCGGGCCTTTGAAATTATCATCTATATAAAGTCTGATCGTATATCCTGCGGGTACACGGAAGGAAGAAAGCTGGTCGTTACCGATACCCAGGTCATAAGCATTGTGGTACCCAACTCCCAGTGTCTTATTAAAGCCCTGGTAATTACAACTGGAATAAAGCGTGACCTGCGCGGAAAGCGGGGCAGAAAATCCGATCAGCAGGATAAGGTTGAATAGTTTTGGTTTCATAAAATCGCAGATTAAAGCATTTGATCTTATTGACCATATTAAGTTAAGGAAAAAGTTTTGCCCTTATTCCACCTTTTCTTCCCCTTTTTTGGCATGTTCGACAATATCGCCCCTGGTAAAGAGAACGGACTTTAAGATGGTGCGCCATTCAGCTTTCTGGCGCAACAAGAATTCCAGGTCCATCCCAAAATGCTTCATCTCTTCCTGTTGCGCATTCTCCATGATCGCTTTGGCCTGCTTATTTTTCTCCAGCGCAATTCTTTGTTCATACCAGCCAATGGCTTCAGCTTCTTCTGTCAGTGAGGTGATCATCCGGGCGAATGTCCTTGTCTTTTCCGATAACTCCTGTGCAGGCTCATGATATTGATCAAATCCCATAATGTTGTTTTTAGAAATAAGTAGCGCTTCAATAATACAAGGTTGGTGCCAGTAATTCTATCGACAGCCTGTTTCTAAAGCACTCCTTCATCATAGGCTGTTTCCCCGTGAATACCTGAATCCAGACCTTTATCTTCAATATGATCTGCTACACGCACTTTCGATATGGCATTGATGACGATCAGCATCACGTAAGTGAATATAAAAGCATAAGCCGCTGCCCCAAGGGTTGCCACAACCTGTTTCATTAAAAAATTACTATTCCCATTGATCAACCCATCAGCTCCCGCAGGATTAATAGCTTTTGAGGCAAAAATTCCCAGGCAGATGGTTCCCAATACGCCCCCAACACCGTGTACCCCCCATACATCAAGCGCGTCATCCCATCCTCTTTTGTTTTTAAAATCAACCGCCACATAACAAACTGCCCCGGATAATATTCCGATTAATGCTGCCACCGGAAGTGAAACATAACCTGCAGCAGGCGTTATTGTTGCCAACCCGGCAACAGCGCCGGTTAGCAGCCCCACGAATTTGGGTTGTTTGGTGCCCCGGCTCCATTCAATGACCAACCATGTAACCGCTGCAAATGAAGCGGCTACATCGGTATTGATAAAGGCAAGCCCGGTGATAGCATTTACATCCAGCGCACTGCCGGCATTAAAACCATACCAACCAAACCATAGTAATCCGGTCCCAAGAGCAATGAGCGGAATACTGTTCGGCTTGTTTTCAGTATTTCTTCTTTTTCCCAGGTAAATAACTGAAGCAAGTGCTGCAAAGCCTGCACTGGCGTGTACAACAATCCCTCCCGCAAAATCAAGTACACCCCATTTCGCCAGTAATCCCCCGCCCCAGATCATATGTACGAAAGGATAATACACAAGTAGCTGCCAAAAAACAAGGAAGATCAAATAAGCTTTAAAAGTAACCCGGCCTACAAATGCCCCGGTTATCAGTGCGGGTGTGATGATAGCAAACATCATCTGGTAAGCAATGAAAACAAATTCCGGCAATTTCGGATTTCCGGGGAATGGTGTATTGAGTGTAACCCCATTCATAAATAGTTTATCAAGGTTGCCGAACACGCCTCCTTCACCCCCGCTAAAGCAAAGGGAATACCCAAGAATAAACCAAAGAATGGTGGTGATGCCCATCGATACAAAACTCTGTATCATGATGCCGAGGATATTCCTTTTGTTCGCCAATCCGCCATAGAAAAATGCAAGCCCCGGTGTCATCAGCATGACAAGAGAGGTTGCGAGCAGCATAAACCCGGTTATTCCACTGTCAAAATTCATTTGAAACCTCCTTTTTTATTGAACATGTGCAACCGCCAAACATATAAAGAATCCTTTAAATAACAAAGCCTGCCCCCGCTGGCCCTTCCTTACTTCCTCATTGCCTTTTCAATAAGTTTTCATAATAGCTCAGGTAAAGCGCCGCGGGACTTTGATTCGATTTTTCAAAATTCGATCCCAGGAAGGCCAGTTTAAACTTTCTCCCGTCAGTATAATTGAAAATGATGGAATAATTTTTTATCTCATAGCTGCCCGATCCCGGGTTGTTCGCGGGATTTACACAGGCAACATAATCATGATACAGGATTTTTAATGCCCCATTATCCGTGAATTTTCCGTCCGGGGTAAACTGAATAAGCGGCGTTTTCCCGGTTTCTCCTCCCAAAAAATCTTTACTGCTCATGGTGTAAGTGCCGTTGAACCTGGCACCATCCACATTGGTTGTCCTGATAAAAGCATGATCCGTACTATTCGTCGTAATAACCAATTTACCATTTTCCATGCGCAGAGGGATTTCTGCGTAAGGCAGTTTTAAAACCCCCCTGCCATTACTGAAAGTGTAAGTCCCCCAATCCCTGCGGTCGTTCTCTGCCCTGATCCAGGTATTCATTCCATCCAGCCCTTCCACCGGGAAATTGCTGACAAACAATGCCTGGCCGTTAGAAAAGAAAATAAGGTGTTTCCCTTTTAACTCAGCCCCCAGTTCCGCACCTGGTTTGGGAAGTCCTACAGTCATTGCAATACCCTGCCAGTCGCC
>DATINK010000257.1:0-3531 GCA_035474355.1 Chitinophagaceae bacterium
GCCGCGGGTATTGATCAGCAATTCACAGCTGGTCCCCAACTGGGCCACCTGGAAACATTTCGATGAGCTGGAGAAAAAAGGTTTGATGATGTATGGGCAGATGACGGCGGGCAGTTGGATTTATATAGGATCCCAGGGAATAGTACAGGGTACTTATGAAACTTATGCGGCGATAGCAGATAAGCATTTTGGCCCCCCTTCGGGAGAAAGCCCACCTGCCCCCCAAAGGGGGGTTCTGGAGTCTTCACAGGTCGGAGCCGGATCACTCAAACATACACTGAATGTTACAGCAGGTCTTGGTGGAATGGGCGGAGCTCAGCCGCTTGCTATAACAATGAATGAAGGTGTTGCCCTGATCGCTGAAGTGGAAAGATGGAGAATTGAGAAAAGAATTGAAACAAAATACTGCGATATCTATTTTGAAAATATCGATGAAGCCATCGACCGCGCATTGGAAGCAAAGAAAAATGGTGAAGCCATATCCATTGCTGTACTGGCCAATGCTGTTCATTTACTGGAACGGCTGGTTAAAAGAAAGATCGTTCCGGATACGCTGACGGATCAGACATCTGCACATGATCCGTTGTTCGGTTACGTCCCCCATACTCTCGATATTACCCAGGCAAACGTTATGCGCCAGGAGAACCCCGAAAAATACCTCGAGCTGGTTTATGAAAGCATCACAACGCATATCGACCTGATGCTTGAACTTCAGCGCAGAGGCGCTATCACATTCGATTATGGGAATAATATCCGCGCGCGGGCTTATGAACATTCCATTAAGTCAGGGTCTTCAGAAGCCCAGGCGAGAAAAGCATTTGATTTTCCTGGGTTCGTTCCGGCATATATACGTCCATTGTTTTGTGAAGGAAAAGGACCATTTCGCTGGGCGGCGTTGAGCGGTGATCCGAATGATATCAAAGTCACGGATGATAAGATCCGCGAGTTGTTCCCTAAAAATAAATCATTGGTGCGTTGGCTGGATTTAGCGCAAAAGAAGATCGCGTTCCAGGGACTACCGGCACGTATTTGCTGGCTGGGACAGGGCGAAAGAGAAAAAGCAGGACTTGTATTCAATGAACTTGTAAAAAGCGGTAAGGTAAAAGCTCCCATCGTCATTGGTCGTGATCATCTAGACACAGGTTCAGTTGCTTCACCCAACCGTGAAACCGAAGCCATGCTGGATGGCAGCGATGCAGTTGCAGACTGGCCGATACTTAATGCATTGCTCAATACCGCTGGCGGTGCTTCCTGGGTAAGTCTGCACCATGGAGGTGGGGTAGGGATGGGCTATTCTATTCATGCGGGGATGGTGATTGTGTGTGATGGCACTACAGATGCTGATGAAAGATTGAAAAGGGTGTTAAGAAATGATCCGGGAATAGGTGTCATTCGGCATGCCGACGCGGGCTATGGTCTTGCCCAAAACACTGCAAAAGAAAATAACTTAGATATAGCGGATAGACTACCCTAAAAAATTCTCTGAGGTTCTCTTTTCCTCTGTGGCTCTCTGTGGGCTATAATTTTTTGGCCACAGAGAGCCACAGAGAGTAGCAGAGGATAACAGAGAAAAACAAGGATGCTCCACTTATACAATTCCACTTATTTTCACGGCCCCTTGTTACTAATTTGTTGCCATGCTTTACAAACTGATACTAACAGCGATAATAAATTTCTTTACTATTTCCAGTTTCTCTCAGGAAGTCAAAACCCAATTACCAGAACTTAATACGCTAATTGGAAACTGGAAAGTCATATCCGAAAAACGATTATCCGCTAATGGACCCTGGGATACCAGCACAGGAAGATCCAGTTTCATACTTTCAGCTGCTGCAACGCTGATTGAAGAAGATTATAAAGGGACACTGGAAGGGAAACGGTTATTGATCAGGTCCCTTATCGCCTATGATCATTTCAAGCAAAAGTTTCAAAAAGTATTCCTGGATTCAGAGCACGGAACACTGATCGATTATGACGGTTATAAAAATAAAGATTCTCTCGTATTTGATAAGACCTGGGTCTATCCCGCAGGCAATACAGTCAAATTGCGGAAGTTATATAGATTTATTTCCAAAGATGAGTTTACAGTTGAAGATTTGCGGATGCCGGAGGGAACTACTTCCTGGGATCTTTCCGGTAAGATGAAATATAAGAGGGTTAATGATTCTGTTCCATCGATGCTCAAAGGGAATTTCTCAGACGACTACGGCATCAAATATACCATCTCCGACACCCTCTGGCTACAACAGCCCAACGCCAGGTATCATATCATTAAATGGGATACAATTAACCAATTCATTTTAGCCCGCAATGATGATAAGAACCCCAGCGAAGCGGGATTATATACCCGGATAGATTATATGAACTTTTCCAATATGGAGCCCTATCTATGGGGATTTTGTCTGACCGTTTATGATGCTAAGACGCTGGAAGAAGCGGAGACGAAAGCGAAGGCAGATCGGGCGAATCCAAGGAAGGGTTGCGGAGGGTTTCCTTTTTCAAGGATGAAGCGAGAATGAATAAGGAATAAGGAATTCGTACTTCGTATTTCGTACTTCGTAGTTGGCCTCATTTCCACTTAAATGCAAAGTATTTACAAATCTTATCAGCGCCGTTCCTGACACCATGCATCTTCCCGGTTTCGGCAATAAAGAAATCGCCTGCACTTGCTTTGTATTCCTTCCCGTCAATGGTCATTTCTACATCGCCGGAAATCACTAATATGATTTCTGTATCCACATGCTGATGGGGCGCATGGCTGGGACCTTTTTTGGTAAGCGTAGTGATATGCATTTCATAATTTTCGCACATAGCAGTGGGCCGGTCGAAATATTTATTGGTGCCCTTGCCGTCTTTTTCTGTATAAGCAACCGTATCTGAATTTATCATTAATGTCCCGCCGGCTTTCAGGCTCCTGGCAAGGTCCATGGGCTTGCGTGAACGGAACATAAATACATAATAAGTAACAGGACCATCGCCTGTGTTTTCAAATGTCTGCATTTCATGAGGTGGTATCAGCAACACACTGCCAGGACCGAGTTCAGCTGTTTGCGTCCCGATCGTGCATTTTAGTTTTCCTTCTTTTATGATGATGAGCTCTTCCAGGCTATCCTGGGCATGGGGCGGACGCGGGACGGCCCCTTTTTCCTGGGTAGTTGCATGTATCTCGAAATAGGAGAACTCAGCCGTAGTTCCTTCAGCGATCTTGCGGCTTTCCCGCTGGGCCTCTTTTTTTACAGGCAATTCATTCCAGTGATAAACGGCAGAAGTAATAGATTGCAATTGTGCCATTGAGTTCAGGGAAATAATAAAAAGTAAAAATAAACAGATCGCCTTCATAAATTGTGATGAGATCTTGATATAAAAAAAAGAGCCGTGTTTGCAGCTCTTAAATTTAAAACAAAAAAGGATCAGTTAAGTACAGCCTCTTTTTTTCTATCAGGCAGGCCAATGCCAGCCGCTTCATTTACCTCATAACAAAAATTAGTGGCTAAGCCTTCTGAAGCTCCATCCAGGAATTTTTGAAGTTCA
>DATINK010000258.1:0-16699 GCA_035474355.1 Chitinophagaceae bacterium
CATATCGGGATCCGTCCGCAAAGCTGGGGCCGGTATATCATTATCAATCACCCCAATGGTTACACCACTTTATATGGCCACTTAAATGATTTTTTTCCCGAACTGGAAACATTTGTAAGAGCGGAACAGTATAAACAGGAAAGTTGGGCGATCGAACTGGACTTCACAGATGATCAATTTAAAGTAGAGAAGGGACAGTTCATTGCTTATAGCGGTAATACCGGCGGGTCACAGGGTCCGCATCTGCATTTTGAATTAAGAGAAACAAAAACGCAAAAATGCCTGAATCCCCTTTTATTTGGATTTGCATATGAAGATGATGTTCCACCCAATATCGTTAAGCTGGCATTGTTTGACCGCAGCATCAGTTCTTACGACCAGTTCCCCAAAATTTTCCCGGTAAAAAGTACAGACAGCGGGTATATCATTCCTAAGCTTCCTGTATTATTAACCGGTATCCGGCGTCCTGCGTTTGCGATACAGGCTTATGACAGGAGTACGGGTTCAAAGAATCCGAATGGAATATTCTCCGCAAAATTGTTCCTGGATGATGTCCTGAAAACCGGGTTTATCCTTGACAGTATCAATTATGATGAATCCACGCTGATCCATGCACAGATAGATTACAGGTATCATTACAATGGAGGGGCTTTTTTGCAAAACCTTTCTCCCTTACCGGGAGATCCGCTGGTTGTTTACCCGGCTGAACTAAATGAAGGGCAGATCGAATTAACAGATACTTTCCTGCATCATGTTCGTATTGAAATAGGAGATGTTTATCATAATCGTTCCCGGCTTGATTTCATGATCCGGTATTCAGACAGCCTTGCCAATATGATCTCGAACAAGGGCAGTTATCCCACATACGCACCGAAATTTATTCCTAACCAGGTAAATCATTTTATCAGCACTGATTTTGAAGCCACGCTGCCTGATCACGCAATATTCGATACGATCACACAGGTTTATTTCAAGACAAGGTCAGCGTCCCCATTCTCAGTAAGTGCTGCTCACCAGCTCAATGATCCTTCCTGGCCATTGGAAAAGGATCTTGTAGTGCGGATCAAACCCGATAAAGAGATCCCGGAAGCATGGAAAAACAAACTCGTGATGCAAAGAAATTACCGGGGATCTTATTCATTACGTAAAGCAAGATGGGATGGGGACTGGTTGACAGGACAATTCGGGGATTTCGGAATATTCCAGGTATTTGCGGACCTGGTTGCCCCGGAGATCAATGATCCGGGCAAGCCCGGTAAGGGTGATACCATTGACCTGAGCCCGGCTACAAGGATCATGTTTCAGCCAAGGGATAATTTTGGATCAACAATTAACTTCAGGGCGGAACTGGACGGGCAATGGTTGAGATTTACAAATGATAAGGGCAGGACCTGGATCTATGAATTTGATGAACGTTGTCCTTATGGCATCCATGAGCTGAAAGTAAAAGTCGAAGACCTTGTCGGAAATGTCATTGAAAGATCCTGGTGGATCAGGAAATATCCATACACGCCCCCGAAGAAGAAAGCAAAGAAAAAGGCGAGTGGCAAGAAGCAAGCAGGTAGTGGGAAGAAGAAGATCAAAAAAGATAAATAGTGCAATACATATAATATGGTAACCCTGAAAGAAGGAGATAAGGCCCCCGTATTTACTGGTACTGACCAGGATGGGAAAAAGATCTCATTAAATGATTACAAAGGGAAAAAACTCGTGCTTTATTTTTATTCAGAAGCCGGGTCACCTACCTGTACGATCGAATCCTGTAATCTCCGGGATCATTATTCAATACTAAAAAAGAAAGGCTTTGAGGTCCTGGGTGTAAGTCCCGATACTGAAAAAGTTCAGAAAAAATTTACACAGAAATACAAACTTCCTTTTCCACTGCTCGCCGATACCAGCCATGATCTGCTTGAAAAATATGGCGTATGGGATCAGAAAAAACTTTTTGGACGGGAATACATGGGTGTGCTGAGAACCACTTTTATTATCAATGAAAAAGGGGTCATTGAAAAGATATATTCCAAGCCAAAAAATAAAGCACATGCACAGGAGATCATGGCTTTTTTCGCTTGACAAACGCCTGTGAGCCAGCTAAATTCATAAGTGATTCCAAGCAACCATTTGGATGCTTCAAACGATTTAAATTCTCGTATTAACACGCTCATTATGAAAAGAATTTGTTTGTATTTCGCCTTGTTCATGTCGTCGGGCCTTTTCGCCCAGGATTCATTAAATAACGTATCCCCTGCCAATATGGATAAAGACGGGAAAGAAAAAGCATATCCCGTCAGGATCTTCAACGGACAACGTGCGATCAATGCTAATACAACCGAAATGGTTGGGAAAGGCAAGATGGAATTTTATGTTACTCACTACTTTGATGATTTTGACGGACCCGGCGGTGTATTTACAAGATTCCTGGGTCTGGATAATGCCAGGGATATCCGGATCGCATTTCATATTGGGTTGTCTGACAAATTGGATTTTAATATCGCCCGGATCAAAGGAGCGGCCCAGGTAAATAGATTATACGAATTTGCTTTAAAATACCAATTGACAGATCAGCGTGAATCCGGTCCCGGTCATCAATGGGCGGTTGCCCTTTTTGCCAATACAGCGATCTGCTCTTCACCTGTAAAACACGGAACGCCGGAATTTCCCAGGGAAGATGATTTTTCGGGTTTTTCAGACCGGTTATACAAGGCTGTTCAATTGATCATTGCCCGCCGGATGGGTAAAGTAAGCATCCAGTTCAATCCCACTTTATCAAGTACCGGCCACGTCATCCCACATGATCAAAAGGCCATTTTTGCAATGGGAGGGGTGCTTCGTTTTCCTTTATTCAAAAAATTTAACCTCATACTGGATTATTTCCATCCCTTCCGGTCCGAAGCAAGTAAGAATTATTTTGGGGATACAGCCACTTCTCATAGTAAACTATTCTTCAAGTTTTATGATCCATTTGGAGTGGGGTTCGAGATCGTAACAGCCGGCCACGTTTTTCACCTGAATTTCACAAACAATACAGAAATTCTTGAAAGCAGGTTCATTCATCGCACCGTCACGAAATGGGGTAAGGGACAATTTCGCTGGGGCTTTACAATTTCAAGACAGTTTGAATTTAATAAGCACAAGAAATAATCAGAGAGACAAAGCCTCAGATATCATAATTCGCACGGTTGAAACCGTGGGCTTAGCCAAATATAATTCAGTGAATAAAAGTAAAGCCCACCGTTTTAACGGTGGGAACACTCAAATCTCAGGTCATCCATTGCACTTCCCCAAAATCAAATTCTTCTTCGATACTATGTTTTGTCAGTAATTTCCCTGCTTTTGTAACTGCAAGGATGCTGGCTTCAAATACCCGGTTGCCCTTTTTCAGCTTTACAAGCTGGTTTTTTTTATACAGGTGCTCATTATACTGTTCGTAAATTTTTTGGTAATGGCCCCCGCTGAGCTGTGCATAGCCATCATTCAATTCTTTACATAGTTCTTTTGCCAGTTGCAGGGGATGAAATGTTTTCCCGGTAATCTGACGTAAAGAGACCGGGTTGGGTAATGAAGAAGGAAATTTCGTTTCATTGATATTGATGCCTATTCCAATGATTGACCATTTCCATGCGCTAGTGGATGATTTGCCGGGAACAGAACCAATGATATTTTCAATCAGGATGCCTCCTGCCTTTCTGTCCTGCCAGTAAAGGTCGTTGGGCCATTTAATGGTTGTTTCCTCTCCGGCATAGGCAGAAAAAAAACGATACAATGAAACAGCTACACAAGCATTCAGTTGAAACTGGTCTTTGATTCCGAGTGTTAGTGGGCTGACCAGGATGCTGAGAGCGATACTGGAATCTTTCTCAGATTGCCAGGAATTACCCCGCTGACCCTTTCCGGCTGTTTGTTCATGCGCGAATATTGCCATGCCATCTTGTGCCGATCCATCTTTTACCAGGCTCCGGGCATAGTTGTTGGTACTGTCAACAGATTGCAGTTCAACAAATGGCATTCCGAGCGGATTTTGAGCTTGATGAGAACTGTTTCCAGGCAGAGGTTGTGGCAATTAATTGCTATTTTTGACAAAGTAAATCAGTTTCTGGTTCCGGCTTTCCGGACCTGCAAAAAACGGCATAAAAAACCTGTACAGGGCCCATTTGAACCAGTAAACAGCAGGATCACATTATAAAAAAAAGTACTAAAATATTTGGAACGTCTGGCAATACTGACTAACCGCAAAAAGAAACGTGCCGTTAGGTTAACTGGAAATTCGAAGATCATCAAAACCATAATCGCTGCTATCCAGGAAAAAAAAGCGGAAAACATCATTTCCCTGGACCTTCGCAAAATACATGAAGCCGTAGCTGATTATTTTATCATCTGTGAAGCCGGCAACCAACCGCAGATCAGGGCTATCGCCGAAAATGTTGAAGAAAAGGTTAAAAAGACCTGCCAGGAAGGCCCCTATCATAATGAGGGTTATAAAAACCTGCAGTGGGTCCTGATTGATTACGTCAATGTGGTGGTACACGTGATGTTGCCGGAAACCCGCCGGTTTTATAAACTGGAAGAAATGTGGAGTGATGCCGTAGCCGGGCAACATTCCCTTTAATTAAATATCGCTTACAGCGAACTTTTTGGCTGATTAATCATTAAATACCAAGGATTACTCCAGAATAGATTATGTCACAGGAACAACCCAACAGGGATACGAACAGGCCACCGCGGTTTGGCAACCGTCCACCAGGTGATGATCCCAACCAGCCACCCCGCAAAGGCCCCCGGTTCAGTATCTATTGGATCTATGCGATCATCTTCGCTGTATTGATAGGCTTCCAGATTTTTGGACCCTTCTCACCCAATATGGTTAAAATAAAGTCGATCGATTTTCGTACCATGGTTAAAAATGGTGATATCGAGAAATATACGATCGTCGACAATCGTAAAACTGTAAAGGTTTACCTGAAGAAAGACAGCATCAAAAAATATGAGTCGAAGCTCAAAAAGAAAATGGGCAAGATCAGTGATGATGGCCCGCATATGTATTTCAAGGTCACCAGCGGGGATGCTTTTATGAAGGAGATGACGGAATATTATAAAAGTTCGGCGACAGAAGGCACGCATATAACGGAGGTTCCCTATGAAGTAGATAATGAAAAAGACTGGTTTGGCGGCATTTTGCAATTCCTTCTTCCACTTGCTTTAATTATTGGTATCTGGATACTTCTCATGCGAAAGATGGGCGGCGGTGCAGGAGGCGGGGGAGGTCCCGGTGGTATTTTTAATATCGGAAAATCAAAAGCCACCCTTTTTGATAAAGGCACCAAAGTAAATATCACGTTTGCAGACGTAGCTGGCCTCGACGAAGCGAAAGTAGAAGTGATGGAGATCGTCGACTTTTTAAAGAATCCCAAAAAATATACAAACCTGGGAGGAAAGATCCCTAAAGGAGCACTATTGATCGGTCCCCCCGGAACCGGCAAAACATTACTTGCCAAAGCCGTTGCCGGTGAAGCACAGGTTCCTTTTTTCAGTCTCAGTGGCTCTGATTTCGTAGAAATGTTCGTGGGAGTAGGTGCCAGCCGTGTTCGTGACCTGTTTAAACAGGCAAGGGAAAAAGCACCCTGTATCATATTTATCGATGAGATCGACGCTATCGGTCGTGCACGGGGTAAGAATGTAATGATGAGTAATGATGAAAGAGAAAGTACCCTTAATCAATTGTTGGTTGAAATGGATGGATTTGGCACCGACGCCGGGATCATTGTACTGGCCGCCACCAACCGTCCCGATGTATTGGATACTGCCTTGCTGAGACCGGGAAGGTTCGACAGGCAGATCTCCATTGACAAACCGGATATGGTGGGAAGAGAAGCGATATTCAAAGTTCACCTCAAACCCATCAAGATCTCCAAGACACTGGATATTCATAAACTGGCTGAGCAAACACCTGGTTTTGCAGGTGCCGATATAGCCAATGTATGCAATGAGGCAGCATTGATCGCTGCAAGAAAAGGAAAAGAAGCGGTTGAAATGGAAGATTTCCAGGATGCGGTTGATCGTGTGATCGGCGGGTTGGAAAAAAAGAACAAGATCATTTCGCCGGAAGAAAAAAAGATCATTGCCTATCATGAAGCCGGGCACGCCATCTGCGGATGGTATCTTGAACATGCCTATCCATTGCTGAAAGTAACGATTGTTCCCCGCGGTACTGCTGCATTGGGATATGCTCAATACACACCCAAAGAGCAATACCTCTATAATACGGACCAGTTAAACGACCAGATCTCGATGACATTGGGAGGCCGTGCGAGTGAAGAAATTTTCTTTGATAAAATTTCCACCGGGGCGCAGAACGACCTTCAGCAGGTAACCCGGATCGCCTATGCCATGGTCACCGTATATGGTATGAATGATAAAGTCGGCAATATCAGTTTTTATGACCCGCAACAGGAAACCGCTTTTACCAAACCTTATTCTGAAGAGACTTCCAAGATCATCGATGAAGAAGTAAGAAAACTGATCGATGTGGCTTATGTCAGAACCCTGGCATTGCTGAAAGAAAAGAAAACCCAGGTTGAAAAACTGGCAGAAGCATTATTAGAAAGAGAGGTCTTGTTCCAGAGCGATGTAGAAATTCTTATCGGGAAACGACCATTCGGAGAAAAGAAAACAATAGAGGTGGTGGAAGATGCCCGTCCCAGTGAAAATGGTGAAATTTCTGCTGGCGTCCCGCCCTATGATTCCGATGTGACTAACAAATCACTGCCGTGAGTATCTCCCCTTCCAAAGAGAATATTCTAAAACGGATCCGAAAAGCATTAAGTCATCCCACGCCCATTCCCTTTCCCCAAAGCGAAGGGAAAGATGCTGTTTTTAATCTGTCACAACAGGAAAATGCAGTTGAATTTGCTGAACAATTCACCAAACTACAGGGAAAATTCATCTATTGCCAGGATAGGAAAGAACTCGGAATACAATTGAATAACCTGGTAGAATTGATGCAGTGGAGTAAAGTGTTTTGTTGCGAAGAAGAACTGGAGAAGATGCTTCGCGATTTTCATTTCGATAAATTCTCAGATACAAGCTTAAAAGATTGCGACGTGAGCATTACCGGCTGCGAAGTGTTGGTGGCGCAAACAGGGAGTATTGTCCTGAGTGCTGCCCAGACCGGTGGAAGAACAGCCAGTGTTTACGCACCCGTCCACGTATGCATAGCTTTTACATCACAGGTAAAGACAGACCTGAAACAAGCTTTACAATGGTTGAAAGATAAATATGGTAACGAACTTCCTTCCATGATCAGCTTTGCTACCGGACCCAGCCGTACCGCGGATATTGAAAAAACTTTAGTCGTGGGGGTACATGGCCCCAAGGAAGTGTTTTTATTGCTGGTCGAAGCTTAATTCCGCCCCCTTTAGTATTTTTATCGTATGACGAATCCCGGTATATACCAGCTTTTTGTCTATGGATCTTTGCGCAGCGGATTCAGGAGCCCGGCTTATGAATACATCAGCCGTTTTTTTCGTTTTGTGGGGGAAGCCAGGGTGCGCGGCAGGCTGTTCGACATGGGCAGTTATCCCGCCGGCATTCCCGTAAATGGCAATCATTTTATATTGGGTGAGTTATATGAGGCCAACGAAGAAAATGAATTTTCATGGGCGATCGGGCAGCTGGATGATTATGAAGGGGTGACCGTAGAACCGGATGAAATTCAGCTATATCGCAGAGAGATCACTGAAGTGATTATGAATAACCAGGTGTCCCATGCCTGGATCTACTGGTTCAATGGAGATATCAACGGAAGACCCATCGTGGAATCCGGGGATATTATTGAATACTTAAAAAATAAATGAGCCATGAAATTTTTTTCCAGCCTGGCCATCCTGTTATCGGTTATCCTGTTACTTACCTCCTGTGAATTCAAATGCGAGGCCGGGAACCAGGTAAAAGACAAGGAAAAGGATAAAGAAAAGGTTGTTACGCGCAATAGCAATGATCCTGTGAACCAGGACGGAACCCTCCTTTACAATGGGATTCAGCTCCGGGTGCACAACCTGAAAATAAGTAAGGCCTTTCTTGTCTTTGAGAATAATGAGAGAGTGCCCATGGATAATTTTATTGATTTCACATCCCCGGTCAGAGCGATGATCAGAGTGGATAGTGGATGGGTTGAAGAAAACGGAAAGGTTAAGCTGGGTGCATCAGAAAAAATAACCACGGAATCCGGAAAGGCCATTGCTGACGAAACCGATATGTATGAAACGGCTTATCCCAATGGTGTGGATCCGGAAATAGCCAGGCAGGTTTGGTTAATGGCCGACATTCACCCAAGGCCCGGCAGTCCTCCCGGTATATTTACCATTGAATTCAAGGTATGGGATAAGAACGGGGGAGGATATTTTGAAGGAAGCTTTAAACTCAATTCTAAATAAGTAATTTCTCTTTGAATTAGAACCCGGTGGCTAAAAAGATATACTTCCTTTCCGATTTTCATCTCGGCGCGCCTGATCATGCTTCCAGCCTGGAAAGGGAAAGACGTATTGTAAAATTTCTCGAAGAGATAAGGAACGATGCGTCAGAAATTTTTCTCGTCGGGGATATGTTTGATTTTTGGTACGAATACCGGCGGGTGGTTCCTAAGGGATATGTAAGGTTATTGGGAAAACTGGGGGAACTGACCGACCAGGGTATCCCGATGCATTTTTTTTGTAGGCAACCACGATATGTGGATGAGGGATTATTTTAAAAAGGAATTGCAGATCCCCGTTTATTTTAAACCCCAGGAATTTGAGCGGTCAGGAAAAATTTTCCTGGTGGGGCATGGTGACGGCCTGGGCCCCGGAGATCACGGTTATAAAAGATTGAAAAAAGTTTTCCGAAACCCGGTTTCCAAATGGCTGTTCGGGGTATTGCCACCGGTAGCGGGGATGGGATTAGCAAATTACCTCAGCCGCCGAAGCCGGCGCCAGACCGGGGCTACAGAAGAAACCTTCCTGGGCGCAGAAAAAGAATGGCTGATCATTTATTGCCAGGAAATGCTGGCCAAAAAAAAGATCGACTTTTTTGTGTTCGGGCATAGACACCTTCCCATCGATTATCGTCTCAATGAATACAGCAGGTATATCAACCTGGGGGATTGGATCCGTTATTTTACCTATGCTGACTTTGATGGAACCGAACTTGTATTGAAGTCTTATCATGGTAAGGAGGATTCGATCATCCGGCATTCATGAAATACATATTCTATATTATCCCGCTCTTGCTGTCATTTTCTTTCCTGTGCAACGCACAAAAGGACAGCAGCTTCCATTTGGTGAATACCATCCGGGGAGACATTGTTGATTTTACGGTCGACAACCTGGATAATATATATATATTGACCAGCCGCAACCAGGTAAAAAAACTAAACCCCGGCGGCGATTCAATGGCTGTCTTTAATGATGTCCGGAAATTCGGACAGGCATCACTGATCGACGTTTCTAACCCGCTTAAAGTGCTCCTTTATTACAAAGATTTTACAACCCTGGTAATTCTCGACCGCGTACTGAATATCCGTAACAGCATCGACCTGCGCAAACAAGGTATTTTACAGGCCCGTGCTATCGGGCCTTCTTATGATAACCAGGTTTGGGTCTATGATGAGTGGGAAGGGAAATTGAAAAAAATAAATGAGGACGGGAAACTGGCCCTGGAAACACCGGATTTTCGTTTATTGTTCACACCCTCATTAACACCATTGAAACTTTTTGATGAGAATAAATATGTCTATCTCTATGATTCTTTACTGGGGGTATATGTTTTTGATTATTTCGGGGCTTTAAAAAATACGATCAAGATCAGTCATTGGCAAAATTTCCGCGTAAGCGGCAAATACATTTTTGGATCGTCTGGCGGTCGTTTATACCGGTACGAGATCAGCAGCTTCCGGCTGGATGAATGGGCCATGCCGGCTGAATTACTCCAAAGCAAGTCATTTAATTTTACCGATACCCGCCTTTATGCTTTAAAAAACGGGATGATCGAAGTATACTCGATCTGGTAATTTCCCCCGATTCAATACATTTAGGGTTCAATAACAAGGTGATCCATGAACGATTTTTTAGACCAGTCCTGGTGGGGTAATTCTGTCAGGGATTATGGCCTTATCCTGGGTATCATTTTATTTGTTCTTCTTCTTAACCGGCTGATCTCAAGATATCTTGCGGGATTATTATTCAAAGGGGTGAACAAGATCTGGAAAGGAGTTGATAAGAGATCTTTTGTCAACCTGATCGTACAGCCGCTGGGCAATTTCGTGGTCATCCTGGTTTCTATCATAGCGCTTTACAAGCTGAATTTTCCTGAACAACTGGAAACAGATATTTATGGTTATGGAACCCGTAAGATCATACACGCCACGGGAGATGTCATCCTGATCATCGCTTTTGTTTCCTTATTGCTCAGGTTGATCGATTTTATCGCGATCGTGCTGGAGATCAAAGCCAACCGCACCCCCGAACAAACGGATAACCAGCTTATATTATTCTTTAAGGATTTTTTCAAAGTGCTCATTGTTATTGTTGGCATCATGCTGATATTGAAGTTTGCTTTTGGATTGCGTATCAGCAGTTTGCTTACGGGCCTGAGCATCGTGGGTGCTGCCATCGCCCTCGCCCTGCGCGAAAGCCTTGAAAACCTTATTGCTTCGTTTATCATCTTCTTTGATAAACCCTTTACTATCGGGGACCTGGTGAAAGTGAGGGACGTCACAGGCACAGTGGAAAGGATCGGTCTGAGAAGTACCCGTATCCGCACGGAAGAAAAGACATACCTGACCGTTCCCAACAAACAAATGGTCGACAGTATTCTCGATAATTTATCTCTTCGAACCCAACGGAGAGGGGAGATAAAACTGGAGCTTAGTTTACAAACGGATTCTTCCACATTGGAAAAATGGATCGAAAGTTTCCGGGGACTTCTTACAAGAGAAGGCATCATTGAATCCAATGTTTATTTACAAGAGATCACTAACCAGGCATTCATCATCCTCGCCGAATATTTTACTTCCCCTGTAACGGTGGATGAGTTCAATGCTACGCGGCAGGAGATCAATTTAATTGTACTGCGTAAATTGGAAGAAATGAAGATTCAGTTCAGCGGGTCGATACGAGACGTAAGAATTGTGAATCCGCCCCCATCCCCTAAAGGGGTGTAACTGGTTAAATACGTACTTCGTAGTTCGTACTTCGTAGCTTTCAAAGGTTCGCTTTCAACTCCAGTAAGAACCCTTTGATCTTTTCCAAAGACTGTATCATGGCGAATTTTTCTTCTGCTTTTTTATTTTTCTTCAGGTAATCCTTGGCGCCTTCGATAGTGAACTTACGGCGGCGGAGCAGGTCATAGATCAGTACCAGGTTCTTTACGTCGATCGGCCTGAAAAAACGGTCGCCCTTACGGTTCTTTTTGGGTTGAAGAATGTCAAATTCTGTTTCCCAGTACCGGATCAGGGATTGATTTTCCCTGAACATGGTGGCTACTTCACCGATGGAATAATATTGCTTTTGAAAAAGGATCTCATCCGGAGGCACCTGCACCAGGTTTGCATTCACGGCGATTTCTTTCAGGGAGCGACGACCCCGTTTTCCGGCTACTGCTTCAGTTTCTGTTTTCACTATTTGTTGATTGATTGTTGGCGGGGGTTGAAGATGCGTTGTTTCAGCAAAATCAAATGTGATCTGGGTTAATGGGTTGTTCATATGTGTACTACAAAGTTAGACTGAAATATGAACCAATATACCGCAATCAACACGTGTGGAAAACTAGCGAAGTACGAAATACGAATTACGAAGTACGGGTTGGTGATTTGATGAGAGGTTTTTTAATCAAAACTTTGGTTCGAGGCCGCCGCTTTTTTCAGTAATCGGTCGAATTGTTCTGGCGAAAGATCATTGTAGAAAAAGTAGATGGGATCGATCTTCGTTCCGTTTTTATGGACTTCATAATGGCAGTGTGGCCCTGTTGATTTTCCGGTACTGCCCACCCAGCCGATCACTTCACCCCGTTTGATGGCTTGCCCGGGTCTTACTTTTACTCTGACCATGTGACCATACAGCGTTTCATATCCATAGCCATGGGAGATCACCACATGATTGCCATAACCATTTCCTGTATTGCCCGCCGTTCCCACAACACCATCGGCGGTTGCATAAATGGGGGTGCCGGTGGGTGCGGTAAAATCAAGTCCCTCATGAAATTTCATTGTTTTATAGATCGGGTCCACCCGGTAACCAAAACCGGAGGCGATCCGTTGCAGGTCTTTATTGCTTACCGGCTGGATCGCGGGCGTATGAGATAATAATTGTTCCTTGTTCTTTACCAGGCCATCGATCTGGTCATAAGAGATCCGCTGTGCTTTTGCGCGGCTGCTCATATTATCCAATGCCTGGGTGATCGAAGAAACAACCTGGTTATCCGACATATTTTCCACCCTGGCGATCTCCTCAGCCCTTTCCAATTCGGTAGCCCTTGCGCTATCCGGTATGGGTGTAGCTTCGAAGATGGAGCGGTACACATTATTATCTCTTTTTTCCAGCTCACTGATCTCCTGCTGCATGCTTTTTACCCGGTCGTTCAATTCCTTGTAGCGGTAACGAAGGTTATCATTTTGTGAGCGCAGGATCTTTTCATTCGGGGAGCCGATAAACCGGAAGGCGAGAAAAGAAATGAGGGCGGCGGTTACAAAGGCAGTTGCGACGAACCCAAAGATGCGCAGCAGTTTCACACGCAAAGGCGTTTCGAGCTTTTCGTAGCGAAGCGTGCTGGTATTATAATAATACTTGATCTTTTTCATGGCAGGTGCCGCTCAGTATTGCTTGAATAAGTTTGTAATTAACAGCCGTTTCCAGGGGTGGGTCGAAGCGGTTTACTCTTTTGAATTCGTATTTTTGCCGAACCCTGCGATTAGGGGCAGGGAGGCAAATATAATTCTATAAACTGCAAAAGTCAACCCGTTATTTTTGCAGCAATTCCCGATATGACAAGCGCAGAAATACGCAGAGCCTTCCTGGATTTTTTCCGCTCAAAAGATCACCAGGTCCTTCCTTCGGCACCCATCGTGGTGAAGGATGATCCCACTTTGATGTTCACCAATGCCGGCATGAACCAGTTCAAAGACTATTTCCTGGGCAACCGGAAGCCGCCCTATCCGCGGGTGGCGGATACACAAAAATGCCTCCGGGTAAGCGGGAAGCATAATGACCTGGAAGAAGTAGGAGTGGATACCTATCATCATACCATGTTCGAAATGCTGGGGAACTGGAGTTTTGGAGATTATTTTAAGAAAGAGGCCATCGCCTGGAGCTGGGAACTGCTTACCAATATATATAAGATAGATCCGGACAGGTTGTATGCCACAGTATTTGAAGGAGATAAGAAGGAAAATCTTCCAAAAGATGAGGAAGCCCATTCAGAGTGGATGAAATGGATGGCTGAAAACAGAATCCTTCCCTTCGGTAAAAAGGATAATTTTTGGGAAATGGGTGACACGGGCCCTTGTGGGCCTTGTACAGAAATACATGTGGATTGTCGTCCTGATGCAGAAAGAAAAAAAATCAATGGAAGTTCCCTGGTTAATAAAGACCACCCACAGGTCATCGAGATCTGGAACAATGTATTTATACAGTTCAATCGGCTTAAGGATGGAAAGCTTGAGCCTCTTCCTGCAAGACATGTAGATACGGGAATGGGTTTGGAAAGACTAGTGAGAGTTTTACAGGCCAAAATGTCAAATTATGACACCGATGTTTTTTCTGATCTGATTAAGGCGACAGGAAAAATTGTAAATAAAGAATATCGTGGAGGAGATGATAAAGAAAGTGTTGCCTTTCGAGTCATAGCCGATCATGTTCGGGCTATCGCATTTACAATTGCTGATGGTCAGCTTCCTTCGAATACGGGGGCGGGGTATGTAATCCGCAGGATTCTTCGTAGAGCAGCAAGGTATTATTATTCTTACCTGGATTACAAACAGCCATTGATCAATCAACTGGTTCCTGTGCTGGCAAAGCAATTTGAAAATGTCTTTCCGGAATTGAACAAGCAATGTGATTTTGTGATTAAAGTAGTAAAGGAAGAAGAGGATGCTTTTTTAAGAACACTTGATAAGGGGCTCAAAAAGATAGATGATATCATTAAAGCTGGCAAGAGTAAAAAGATATCAGGAAAGGATTCATTTGAATTGTATGACACTTATGGATTCCCGCTTGACCTGACAAAACTGATCGCAGCTGAAAATAAAATGGAAATTGATGAAAAGGGTTTTAATGAAGAGATGAATCAACAAAAAGACAGGAGCCGTGCGGCTACTTCTGTAGAGACAGAAGATTGGATCGTACTGAAAGAATCTGATACTAAGTTTGTGGGGTATGATCAATTAGAAGCTTCCTCGCACATTACAAAATACAGAAAAGTAAAAGTAAAGGGTAAGGAAGCCTACCACCTGGTCCTTGATATAACGCCTTTTTATGCTGAAAGCGGCGGACAGGTGGGAGATACAGGATGGGTTGTTGCTGATGATGTGCAAATCGAAATAACGGACACCAAAAAAGAGAATGAGCTGACAATACATTTTACAAATGAAAATCCTGCAACCCTGAATGGTTTGTTGCAGGCAAAAGTAGATTCAGCCAGGAGAAAGAATATTGAACTACATCATTCCGCTACGCACCTTGTACATGCTGCATTAAGAAAAATACTGGGAACGCATGTGGTGCAAAAAGGGTCGTTGGTGAACGGGGGACATCTCCGGTTTGATTTTTCTCATTTTGCCAAAATGAGCGAGCAGGAAATTACAGAAGTGGAAGCATTGGTAAATGAAAAGATCAGGGCCAATATTCCAGTCGTCATAAAGCAAATGGAAAAAAATGAAGCCCTTAACATGGGGGCGATGGCATTATTCGGAGAAAAATATGGTGATAAAGTGAGAGTCGTTATTATAGACCCGGCCTATTCTATAGAGTTGTGCGGGGGCACACATGTCGGGTCTACCGGGGAACTGGGCATTTTCAAACTGACCAGTGAATCTGCGATTGCTGCCGGTGTCAGAAGAATTGAAGCGCTTTGCGGGAAAAAAGCAGAAGATTATATTAACGAACAACTTGGTTGGATCAAACTGATCCGTGAATCATTAAAAAACCCGCCGGATATTCAAAAAGCAATTGCGGGTCTCCAATCGGAAAATGCTGAATTAAAAAAGCATGGTGAAGCCATGGAAGCAAGACAACTTGTGGCCATCAGGAATGATTTGTTACAAAAGGATGAGATCATCAATGGAGTCAATTTTGTCGGAGATATTGTTGAAGTCGGCAATGCCGATGCATTAAAGAAACTTTGCTTCGACCTTAAAAATCATTTACGGGATCATGTAGCAGTTCTTTGCGTGAATATCGGAGGCAAACCATTTGTAGCTGTTGGTATTTCCGAAACCGTGGTGAAAGCCAAAAACCTGGATGCAGGAAAGATCATTAAAGAACAGGTAGCCCCACTCATAAAAGGCGGCGGTGGCGGTCAGAAAACTTTGGCGACAGCGGGGGGACAGGATGCTTCTCAGTTATCAGAAGTGATTCAAAATGTAAAGAATCTTCTCTCACTTTAGCACATTTCAAAGTGAATGCAGTTTTCGAAACAAATCGCCTTTTGCTTCGGGAGTTTACACTTGAGGATGCACAAATCTTATTTGACCTCAACAGCGACCCCGAAGTCACCCGCTACACCGGGGACCCGATGAAAGATGTTGATCATGCGAAACAAGTACTGGAAGAAGTGATCCTGCCTCAATATGCATTATATAATTATGGAAGGTGGGCTGTTCATATTAAACATACACTCGACTTTATAGGCTGGTGCGGCCTTAAATGCCGGCCCTGGGCCGGGATGGGGAAACCTTATGATCATGAGATCGACCTGGGATACCGGTTTAAACGATCGGAATGGGGCAGGGGTTATGCCACGGAATCCGCTTATACCAGCATTAAATTTGGATTTGAAAAGCGGGAATTGACCCGGATCATCGGGAGAGCGATGCCTGGCAACGGGGCCTCACTTAAAGTATTGAAAAACTGCGGAATGTCTTATGTTGGGGAAGGGATTGTAGACGGCCATCCCGCTATAACCTACGAGATTTTTAATCCGCTTATCCGCTAAAAATGCCCTTTACCAAAACAAGGGGTCTTTAACATTTCCGAAGCATTTCGTATTTCAAAAAATGTACTTATATTTGGACTACGAAACTTAACGTAGACAATTCAATAAAACTTAACGTATGAAAAAGAACTGGGTAAAAATTTCCGCGCTCGTCCTCGCGGTTGCTTTACTGGTACCTGCCGCCATCATGGCCCAGGATGAAAAGAAGGACAAAGAAGAGAAAGAAAATAAAGAGAAGAAAGTAATAGAGACATATACTATTACACGGAAAAACGATAGTAAAGAGAAAGTCGTCATTGAGATCAATGGTGACAAAGTCACGGTTAATGGTAAACCGCTGGAAGAATACAAAGACGGGGATGTGACAATAAGGCGGAACAGGATCAGGGAACGTGATGGGATGACCTGGACCCCCGGGACCGGCAATAACACATATGACTGGAACAATGGCAACGGAAATTTCAATTTTTTTAATGAAGACGAGAACCGCGCCATGCTGGGAGTGATCACCGAAAAAGCGGAC
>DATINK010000259.1:0-3193 GCA_035474355.1 Chitinophagaceae bacterium
GGCGCATCAGCGTTTTTATCTTATCCCGTTTGGTGTCTTTTTGTTCCTGTTTTCTTTCACGCCTGGTCATAGTTGAGTCCTGACCAAATACTGAAGGGGAAAGGGCTGCGAGCAGGAGGATAATAAAGAGATTCTTCACGAGAGCCTGTTTGTTTGCATTAAACGTAAATTTAAGGCAAAATATTGAAAATGACTTCTACCGTAGAGTACAATGGAGACCTTCATACCACCTGCACGCATCTGCTGAGCGGGACTGCAATTGAAACCGATGCCCCCACCGATAACCAGGGACGAGGAGAACGATTTTCACCGACTGACCTGCTGGCAACCAGCCTGGGAACTTGTATGATCACAACGATGGGGATCAAAGCGCGACCATTGGGAATCGACCTGAAAGGCGTCTCCATTGAGGTATTGAAAATTATGAAATCCGACCCGCGGCGTGTAGCGGGCATTGAATTGACGTTCCATTTTCCACCCCACCTGGAAGCCCTTGAGGAAAACCATAAAGATTTCTTAAAACAAATTGGACTAACCTGCCCGGTTCAATTAAGCATACATCCGGAGATTGAAGTAAAAGTGAATTGGGGTAGTTGGTGAAAAATGAAACCCCGGGATCAGGTCAATTTGAGTATTGCATTTCCTATACTGCATTCAAGACATCTTTTCCTGTCACAATATTGTGTTTTCAGCTCAATGAAAGCCTGCGAATCAAAAGCATTCGCCGATTGAATGCCCAGGCGGGTAAATCCCCTGCTCATGCAATGTTTCTCGGGAGAGCTTGCCTGCAACCAGCGGATCGCTTTTTCCTTAAAAACATATTCTTTTTGATATTCTCCATATATAAATAGCATCGGTGTGATGGAATTGATGATAATACTATCGATCATAAAGGCCCCGATCGGCTTTTCCCTGTACACCGAAGGCTGGCCAAACCTGTAATGCGTATTCCAGTATGCCCCGGCATGGACTTCTAACATTTTTTTCAGGTCCTGTATCGTTCCTGATTCTTTGATGCCGGAAAATAAATGATTCGCCTGGCTTAGCAGTGTTGCCATTTGTGCTAAACGGATGGTGGGGAAATTTCCAGGTCGCATCCTGAGAAAATGTATGGGAACATGAACCGGTTGCAGTGAAAATTTTTGTTTCAGGTATTGGAAATGTTTTTTCAATACCGACGGGTAAGCTCCCCGGTATCTTCTTTCGAGTAGCCCCGACTGACCGAATAATAATGCCTCCAGCATTTCACAGTCATTCTTCAGTTTACGCAATACTTTAAAGGGAATTGATTTTGCCAGGGCTTCAAACCCATCTGCATTGACAGGCATTCCAAAATTCCGGGCCAATAGCCACCAGAAGCTTTCTTCCCAGTGATATTTATTTGCACGCAGACCGATCTCAATGATACCCGACTTCCTGGTCATTCGTTCAGCCAGGAGCCGGTCTTTCCAGCTTTTCCAAACCAAATCAGGAACGGAAAGAATGCTTTTTTCACAAGGGATGAAAGCCGTGGAGAGCATCAGTTCGCTATAGCGGGACAATAATAATTTACTGACCCTGGTTTTTAATTCTAAAACTGGAATAACGGAAGACTGTTTTCTTTTTGTAGTAATAATCTTTCCGGCCTCGTCATCTTCCCATACTACATGTAAGACGACATTCCTGTAATTCGTGTCGTTGTCATGTTTATGCCTGAGCCAGTCTGAGGTATTGATATGCAATTCCACGGCACCTGCCCAGGTGGTATCCCCGATCCTGACCCTGGCATCCGTAAAGTCGGGCCCCTGGTTGGTATTGAAATTCCCCGGGAAAAGAATTTGCAGGGAGTTTCCGTCCCGGCAGCACAGTTCTCCCTTGTTATAGTATTGGAATTGCCAGATGAATTGTAATAACCGCTCATTCATGTTCGCATATTTACATCATACCAAATGTATTTGCAGAATAGATTAGAGCAACTGGTATTTAAACGGTAATAATTAAGAAAAAACTCAGCTGGTAGTGGTGTTTTGACTGTATGGGACCGACGCATTAAAAAGTAGGGAAACTCCGATTAATAGAATGTATCGGACCCCTAATTCGAGTTTTCCCACTTATTGTATGCGTATTGATTGTTGAGTATTGATATATTGAGTCTTTTCCTCAGATTTTAAGACTCAATATGTCAACAAACAATTCTCAATGTTCAAGTTCGGCCCCCTACCCAAACTTTCTTAACTCCATCAATACCCGACTGACGGGAAGACCCATGACGTTGTAAAAATCGCCGTTGATGGACCGGATTCCCACTACGCCGATCCATTCCTGGATGGCATAGGCACCGGCTTTATCATAAGGTTTGTATTTATCGACATAAAACTCAATTTGTTCCCTTGTCAATTCATGAAAACTTACTTCTGTGGAATCGGAAAACCGGGTGGACTTCTCCCCCTTTTCCAGGGCTACCCCTGTGATCACAGTGTGTTGTTGACCCGATAGCGTTTCCAGTATTTCAATCGCGTTGTCGCGGTCAGTGGGTTTCCCGATGATCTTTCCATTCCATACAACGATCGTATCTGCCGCGAGAATAATTGCCCCTGGTTTCACCAATGGCCTTACCGCTTTTATTTTTTGCATCGCAATGTAGATCGCAGCATCGGCAGGCTTCAAACCCGGTGGAAAGGATTCATCGGTTTCCTTCACGACGATCTCGAAATCCACTTCGGCCCATTCCAGTAATTGTTTGCGCCGGGCAGACTGGGATGCAAGTATGATCTTATTCATAGAAAAAAATAGAAGAATGCCATGGAAAGAATGCCGGTCAGCATGACAAATTTTGTCCAGCCGCTCAGACGATGATAATCCGCCGGAGCCGATGCCCGGAAAAGCTTATAAAAAATATAGAGAAGGGGAAAGATGATCAACAGGATACTATAAGCAACCGGCCACCACCATTGAAATTGCAAAACATATACCTGGACAGTCCCCAATATCGCGAGTAAAACGATCAACCAAACAGCTATATATACTTTAGCGGATTGGATCCCCCAAACGATCGGCATAGTGCGACAACCGTATTTCGAATCTCCGGGTAAGTCTTCCAGGTCTTTGATGGCTTCTCTTACAAGGGAACTGATAAAAGCAAATCCTGCATATAAAAAAGCCAGGCGGAAAAATTTAGAATGCGCGCCGCTGCCTGCTCCCACCGCATCCGCCA
>DATINK010000260.1:0-9724 GCA_035474355.1 Chitinophagaceae bacterium
TCAAATTGCTCCCAAATTTCAAAATAAATGCCTGATTCTCATCCGGTTACTCATATTCCATTGTGGCAGGCGATTCCCTGATTATCTTCCTGCCGGATACTGCTTTACAAGGCCCTGTTTATATCATTAAGAAGAAGATCTTGCTCTATCAATTGCTTAAAATACAAGTGAGGATTGCCAGCCTTATCTTTTGCCGGCGATTTATCATTAATAAGCCCGGTATTCTTCACTCGAAAGGCCCTCTTTTATTGGCCTGTAATCATCCGAATTCGTTTTTAGACGGTGTCTTGCTCGATATTTTATTTGATCAGCCCCTTTATTCACTGGCCCGCGGAGATGTTTTTAAAAGATCTTTTTATGCCCGTTTGCTGTTCAAAGTGAAATTAATTCCGATCTATCGCCTGAGCGAAGGCGCCGAGAACATTCCCACGAATTATGAAAGCTTTGAAGCCTGCAAAGAAATTTTTCGAAAGAATGGAATAGTGATCATGTTCAGCGAAGGCAAGTGTATCAATGAATGGCATTTGCGCCCGCTGAAAAAAGGCACAGCGAGACTGGCTTTTTCAAGCTGGGAAGCAGGAATCCCGCTACAGGTTTTGCCCGTGGGTATCAATTACAGTTCATTCCGGCGATTTGGGAAAAACATGTTTATCAATTTTGGTGATAAGATCAGCCAGGATCAGCTCAAAAACGATACGGGAGATGGCCTCCGCTACCAGGCATTTAACGACCTACTGGAACAACAATTAAAAACATTGGTCTTTGAGATCGGGAAAGAGGATAAAGCATTACAGGAAAAAATACTGGAACGAAAACCTTCAGTTTCCAAAAAAATATTCTTATCAATTCCCTCCTTATTGGGTTGGTTGCTACACGTTCCTCTTTACATGCCTATTCAATCTTTTACCTATAAACGTACCCATCATAACGATCATTTTGACTCTGTGCTGACTGCCATTCTTTTATTTGCCTATCCTGTATATATAATAGTACTTACAGTAGCTGTATTTTTTTTTACTCATTCATGGCTTGCCTTTCTGCTCATCCTGGTAATGCCATTATTAGCATGGTCCTATGTGCAATTAAAGCCGCAGTTGGATAAGTAGCTCAGCTGCATTGCTACTAGCATCGTCCCTTGCGTCGCACTCTTGTACGTTCGGTAATTCTACTCGGCAATATTCGAATACCCTGATCTTTAACGCATATTCCTTGCTTTGTATATTTCAATCAGCACGTAGCGTCCCTACGGGACGCGTGGCGATTTCTAATCGCATTTTCTACCCACGTGGTGTTCCGCTGGAACACAATACAGAAATTGCTTCATGGAAACCCTTACAGATCAAAATTGAATCCATATTTGTCCCGAAGGGACAACATGTGGGTAGAAAGAGATTTCCCAATAAATCAATATTTGTCCCGCAGGGACAACATGTGGGTAGAAAGAGATTTCAAATAAATCAATATTTGTCCCGCAGGGACAACATGTGGGTAGAAAGAGATTTCAAATAAATCAATATTTGTCCCGCAGGGACAACATGTGGGTAGAAAGAGATTTTAAATAAATCAATATTTGTCCCGCAGGGACAACATGTGGGTAGAAAGAGATTTCCAAATAGAAATTTACGTCCCGTAAGAACGTTTCGTGCTCCTTTGCGGGCTTGTAATCAGGTTGTCAATGAAGAGTTCCGTATTTCAGCCGCTTCAATAATGCTGTAATCAGAAAGTATATCCGCTTTAAGCTTTCTTACACAAACATCATGTTCAAAATGAACAGAAGGCTTCCCGTCTTTAGTCCTGACGGTCCACCCATCATCTTCTGTGTAGACTTCTTTTTTCCCGAGGTTGATCATGGGTTCGATAGCCAGCACCCACCCATCTTTCAATTGCGGGCCGGTTCCCCTCCTGCCATAATTAGGGATCTGTGGATCCTCATGAAGATTTTTACCCAAGCCATGTCCCACCAGTTCCCTCACCACGCCATATCCGGATCTTTTTTCTGTATGCTCTTGGATCGCATAAGAAATATCTCCCACCCGGTTCCCCGCAATGGCTTTTTCAATTCCTTTATATAGAGATTCTTTGGTGGTAATGATGAGTTGTCTCCACTCCGCTGGAATTTCTCCCAAAGCGAATGTATAGGCGTGATCTCCATGCCAGCCATTGAGAATAACACCTATATCAATCGTAACAATATCCCCGTTCTTCAATTCATTTTTTCCAGGGAAGCCATGTACCACTACATCGTTAACGGAAATACAGGAATTGAAGGGATAACCCCTGTAATTTAAAAAAGAAGGAATGGCTTGATGATCCCGGATAAAACTCCCGATCACTTTATCGATGGATAATGTCGTGATGCCCGGTTTCAGCAAACCCGCCACTTGGGAAAGGGTCTGGCTGACCAGCAAAGCGCTTTTGCGCATCTGTTCTACTTCTTCATTGCTTTTCTGATTGCTCATTATTCTATAAAATTACCCAATAACGCCAATTAGCTTTTAATAAAAAACCCCCTCCCTGGGAGGGGGTTGGGGGGAGGCCAAAATAATATAAGATCAATATTGTACCGCGGATGGAGCCTGCCTGCCCTGGATACGCCCACTCTTCATTAAACCATCATATTGCCGCATCAACAATTGTGTCTCGATCTGCTGGAGTGTATCGAGGATAACACCCACCATGATCAATAACGAGGTGCCTCCAAAGAAGGTGGAGAATTGTTGGGTTACCCCGAATCTTTGTGCAATACCTGGCAGGATACCGACGATCGCCAGCAATACCGCTCCCGGGAAAGTGATCTTATCCATCACCGAACCGATATAATCTGCCGTCGGCTGTCCCGGCTTGACCCCGGGAATAAATCCATTATTCTGTTTGAGATTATCCGCTATTTGCTTGGGATTAAATATCAATGCCGTGTATAAAAATGTAAACCCGATAACCACCACCGAATAAATCAGCATATAATAAAAGTTCTGGTGGTCGGTGAACATTCGATTGAGGCTATTCTGGTTTCCTTTACCCAGCGTGATAAGCGTAGGCAGGAACATGATGGCCTGCGCAAAGATGATCGGCATCACACCGGCGCTGTTCACCTTCAAGGGAAGGAATTGTCGCGCGCCGCCGAATTGCCGGTTTCCCACGATCTGTTTCGCATAGTTGACGGGAACCTTTCGCACCCCCTGTATTAATAATATGGTGCCGAGAATGATCCCGATCAGGACAGCGATCTCAATAATAAATACGAGGATCTGGCCACTTCTTACTGACTTGGCCTGCAATTCCTGGAGGAAGGATGTCGGAAGTCTTCCCAGGATACCGACCATGATGATCAGTGATGTTCCATTACCCAATCCTTTATCAGTGATCTTTTCACCCATCCACATAACGAACAAAGTACCTGCAGTAAGAACAATGACGGTCGATAACCAGAAATTATATCCGGCAAAACCAGGCATGATCGCACCGGTCTGACTGGTCATTTGTTTTAAATAGGTAACATAGGCGGAAGCCTGCAATAAAGTAACACCCACGGTGAGATAACGGGTATACTGGTTGATCTTTTTACGTCCGCTATCGCCTTCTTTTTGCATTTTCTGGAAACGGGGAACCAGTACAGTCATGAGCTGCATAAAGATGGAAGCAGAGATATAGGGCATGATACCCAGCGCGAATATAGAAGCCTGGTTAAATGCTCCCCCGGAGAATGCATCGATCAGTCCGAGGATACCATTGCTGCTGTTGCTGCCGGTTTTCATCAGGGTGGGATCGATACCCGGTAATACGATGTGCGTGCCGATCCGGTAGATAACGATCAGCATGAGCGTAAAGAGTATCTTACTGCGCAACTCTTCGATGCTCCAGATATTTTTCAGCGTCTTGACTAATTTCTTCACGGGTAAAATTGTGATTTACGTACGCTTATAACAAAATGACGCAGGTCCTGCGTCAATGCAATTTACTAAATTACTTCAGTATCTCTACAGATCCTCCGGCAGCTTCGATCAACGATTTTGCCTTTTCACTTACCGCATTTATTTTGAAACTGACTTTCTTTTTGAGTTCGCCGGTTCCCAGCACTTTTACTTTATCATTTTGGCTGATCAGCCCATTTACATAAAGATTTTCTGCACTGAATTCTTTCATCTCGTATTTCTTGGTCAGGTGATCCACCTGTCCCAGGTTAAATACCTTATACTCCACCCGGTTAAAATTCTTGAAACCGCGTTTGGGTATCCTCCGCTGGATAGGCATTTGTCCGCCTTCATGCGCCATTTTCCTTTTATAACCTGCACGGCTCTGTCCACCTTTTGTACCTTTTGTGGAAGTACCACCATGGCCAGACCCGTCACCGCGACCGATCCTCTTTCCTTTATGTGTAGCGCCAGCTGCTGGCTGCAATTCATGTAATTTCATCTCAATCAATTTTAAATGTTAGATGCTTCAGATGATCAGCATCATTTTACGTTTTCCACCTTTATAAGATGAGAAATCTTTCTAACCATACCTAACACCTGCGGCGTGGCTTCCACTTCTCTGAATGAATTAGTCTTGTTAAGTCCCAACGCTTTTACCGTCAGTTTCTGACGCTCCGGGCGATCGATTGGGCTTTTAACAAGCGTGATCTTGATCTTTTTCATGACAATATATTGTTATTATCCGCTTTTACCCCCTTTAGGGGACAGGGGGTTATCCGTTGAATACTTTTTTCAATCCCATTGATCTTGTTTTAGCAACCTGTATCGGTTCACGCAACAACGCGAGCGCTTTAAAAGTTGCTTTCACCACGTTATGCGGATTGGCAGATCCCAATGACTTAGCCAATACGTCCGTAATACCTGCACTTTCCAATACAGCACGCATACTGCCCCCGGCGATCACACCCGTACCATGAGCGGCCGGTTTGATCAGCACTTTGGCTGCACCTTCTTTGGCCCATTGATCATGCGGAATGGTTCCATGCATCACGGGAACGCGAATCAGATTTTTCTTCGCATCCTCAATGCCCTTGGTAATGGCTTCTTGCACCTCTTTGGCCTTTCCCAATCCATGGCCCACTACGCCATTTTCGTTTCCAACTACTACCAGCGCTGAAAAACTAAATGCGCGGCCGCCTTTCGTGGTTTTTACAACCCGGTTGATGGCAACAACTTTGTCTTTCAGTTCCAGGTCGCCTGGTTTCACCCTGCTTACGTTGTACTTTGACATGTATTTGTTCTAT
Organism: Chitinophagaceae bacterium; assembly: GCA_035474355.1. Lineage (GTDB taxonomy): Bacteria > Bacteroidota > Bacteroidia > Chitinophagales > Chitinophagaceae > DATINK01. The sequence goes on from DATINK010000260.1 coordinate 5,219, forward strand.
TAAAAGTTTAATGGATAGTTCTAAAATTTAAGTCCACCTTCCCTGGCTCCATCGGCTACGCTCTTTACACGTCCATGGTATAAATATCCGCCCCTGTCAAACACCACTTCTTTTACACCCAGGTCCACGGCTTTTTTAGCGATCGCCGTGCCCACCAGTTTGCTTTTTTCGATCTTGCTTCCTTTCTGCCCGGTAATGTCTTTATCTTTTGTAGAGGCAGCTGCGATCGTAGCACCATTGCCATCATCGATCAACTGTACATAGATATCTTTATTACTGCGAAACACAGCCAGCCGGGGCCGTTGGGCCGTGCCGGTCATTTTTTCGCGGATCGTATACTTGATCCTCTGTCTCCTCTGTGATTTAGCTTTTGAATTCATTTTTCTTTTTTTGCCCCCATCCCCTGAAGGGGAGAAGAAGTCTCTTATTCAATTTTTATTCAACTAACTGCACCCACCCCTTTAGGGGACGGGGGCGGTTATTTACCGGCAGCCTTACCTGCTTTACGACGTACGATCTCACCTACATAACGGATACCTTTTCCTTTATAAGGCTCAGGACTACGCAGGCTGCGGATCTTGGCAGCAACCTGCCCGATCAATTGGTGGTCGACTCCTTCCAAACTGATCATGGGATTCTGGCCTTTCTCCTGGGAGGTTACGACTTTCAATTCTTTCGGCACCTGGAACACGATATTGTGCGAATAACCTAAGGAAAGATCGACCAGGTTTCCCTGGTTGCTGGCTTTGAAACCCACGCCGATCAATTCGAGGTTTTTCTTATAGCCTTCCGTCACACCTTTTACCATATTAGATATCAGTGAACGATAAAGACCATGTAAAGCCCGGTGGCGGATCTGGTCAGTCGGGCGAGTGAATTCAACCTTGCCATCTTTTATTTCCACTTTTATATCGCGGTCGATCGCCTGGTGCAATTCACCTTTCGGACCTTTTACCGTCACTACATTATCCTTTCCCAGTGTAATGGTTACACCGGAAGGGATCGTGACTGGTTTTTTTCCTATACGTGACATTTTAAATTTTAAGTTTTAGGTGTTAAGTTTTCAGGTTCACTATAATTCCAAATCAATAAACATAGCATAAGACCTCACCCCCTACCTGCTGCACTTTTGCTTCTTTATCGGTCATGACTCCTTTTGAAGTGGAGAGGATCGCAATACCCAAACCGTTTTTCACCCTGCGAAACTCAGATGGTTTTGCATACTGGCGAAGCCCGGGACTGCTCACCCTTTCCATAGCCTGGATAGCGGGTTGTTTGGTTTGCGGATCATACTTCAACGCGATCTTGATGACTCCCTGTTTGTTATCATCTTCAAATTTGTATTTCAGGATATAACCCTGGTTATACAGGATCTCCGTCATACGCTTTTTGAGATTGGATGCCGGGATATCCACGACACGATGACCCGCCATTTGCGCGTTCCGTATTCTCGTCAGGAAATCTGCTATTGGATCTGTTACCATAATTGTATTATCTAATTAGTTCAAAATATTTTATCGTTCCATTTCGTACTTCGTAGTTCCTGCTTCGTACTTCGTTTTACCAGGATGCTTTTTTCAATCCCGGTATCTTACCATTCAGGGCCATATCACGCATTGCAATCCGGGATATCCCGAAATACCTGATATATCCCCTTGGGCGGCCACTCAACTGGCAGCGGTTCTTTAACCTGACACGGGAAGAATTCTTTGGAAGTTCATCCAAAGCTTTCCAGTCACCTGCTTTTTTTAACTCTGCGCGCTTAACGGAATACTGCGCCACCATTCTTTCTCTCTTGCGCTGCCTGGCTTTTACTGATGTTTTGGCCATATTTATTTACGATTTACGAATTACGATTTACGATTTACGATTTACTTGTTTCTTGTTCCTTATTCTTTACAATGTCTTTAAACGGCATCCCCAGCTCTTTCAGCAATTCATAAGCTTCTTCATCGCTGTTGGCCGTAGTTACAAACGTGATATCAAATCCCGTGATCTTGTTCACCTTGTCGATATCCACTTCCGGGAAAATGATCTGCTCCGTAACCCCCAGCGTATAATTGCCGCGGCCATCAAATGATTTTTCATTGACGCCTTTGAAGTCACGTACCCGGGGAAGCGCCACCGCGATCAAACGATCCAGGAATTCAAACATCTTGTCGCCGCGCAAAGTCACCCTTGCGCCGATCGGCATGTTTTTCCGAAGTTTGAAATTCGAAATGTCTTTTTTAGACATGGTCGAAACAGCTTTCTGTCCTGCGATCACACTCAGCTCATCAAGTGCAACGTCCACCAGTTTCTTATCGGTCACCGCACCATTGACACCCCTGTTCAGGCAGTTCTTTTCCAGCCTGGGGGCCTGCATCATCGATGTATAGCCGAATTTTTTTACCAGGGCAGGTACAACTTCCTCCTTGTATTTCGAAAACAGCCTGGGTGAATAGTTTTTAGTGCTCATTATGATTTATCCTCCTGGGATTTTTTTACTTTGAATATCCTGACCGTCTTTCCGTCTTTTCTTTCCCTCGTTACGCGGGCGCCGGCTTTTTGTGCAGCATCCCAAAGCATGACATTGCTGATATGTATGGGAGCTTCCCTGCGAACGATACCACCCTTGGTGTTCTGGGCAGAAGGTTTGGTATGACGGGTGATGATATTCACGCCTTCCACGATGACCTTACCTTCTTCCAACAATACTTTTTTTACCGGGCGGGGTTTTGAAAGGTCTTTGTCGTCACCGGCAATGACCACCACATTATCCCCTTTCCTGATATTGTATTTAGGTCTGAATCTCGTTTTCATTTTATTTTTTTCTTTCTCTTTAATTTTTTTATCTCGTACGGACAAGGCATGCCTTGTCCCTGCCACCATTATAATACCTCAGGCGCCAGTGATATGATCTTCATATATCCCCTGTCGCGCAATTCCCTGGCCACGGGTCCGAAGATCCGGGTACCCCTGGGCTCATCGGACTGGTTGAGCAATACCACCGCGTTGTCGTCAAATCTGATATAAGAACCATCCTTGCGACGCAGTTTATTGGTCGTACGTACGATGACTGCTTTTGCAACGGTTCCTTTTTTGATGCCACCGGCAGGCAATGCGTCTTTCACCGTTACCACGATCGTATCCCCGATCCCGGCATAACGCTGACCGCTGTTGCCCAGTACACGGATGCAAAGCACCTCTTTGGCGCCACTGTTATCCGCTACATTCAACCGGCTTTCTTGCTGTATCATTTTATTTAGCTTTTAGCTTTAAGCTGTAAGCTGTAAGCCAGCTTTCAACTAATTGATTATTCTTTCTTTTATCATTCCAGCTAATAGCTTACCGCTAATAGCTAATGGCTTCTTACTTAACTTTTTCAACAACTTCCACTAATCTCCATCTCTTTGTCTTACTTAACGGGCGTGTCTCCATGATCTTCACGATATCCCCGATGCTGCACTCGTTCTTATCATCATGTGCATGAAACCGTGTTGTTTTCTTAACGAACTTTCCATAGATCGGGTGCTTTACTTTTCTCTCTACAGCCACCGTGATGGTCTTTGCCATCTTGTTACTTGTGACCACCCCGATCCTGGTCTTTCTTAAATTTCTTTCCTCCATTACTTAATCTTTTTATTGTTAGGCTTGTTGATCCCTGTTTTTTAATTCTGTTTCCAAACGCGCAATATCCTTGCGCAGCCCGCGGATGGTCATGGGATTCTCCAGCGGGGAAATGGCATGGGCAAAATGAAGTTTCTTCAGGCGCTGCTTATCTTCTTCCAGCCTCGCTTTCAGGTCGGCTTCATTCATCCCATGAATGCTTTTTACAAAATCTGCTTTCTTTGACATCGCTGTTACGATTGACGATTTACGAATTACGATTTACGATTTATCCTGCAGTGACTAAGTCCCTACGGACAATGAATTTTGTTTTGATGGGCAGTTTACCTGCTGCCAGCATCAGGGAAGTGCGTGCGGTTTTTTCATCCACACCATCCACTTCGAAAAGGATCCTTCCCGGCCTGACAACGGCAGCCCAGAATTCCAGGTTTCCCTTTCCTTTACCCATCCTCACTTCCGCTGGTTTGCGGGTAATGGGTTTATCAGGGAAAATGCGGATCCACACGTTTCCTTCACGTTTCATTTCACGGGTCAATGCCTGCCTGGCTGCTTCGATCTGGCGATCCGTGATCCAATGCTGGGCCAGTGCCTTTAATCCATAGGATCCAAATGCGATCGTGGTCCCACGCTTGGCGTCGCCTTTCATGCGACCCTTCTGCATCTTCCTGTGTTTTGTTCTTTTCGGTTGTAACATATATTAGCTTTTAGCTATTATTAATTTCTTCTTCCTCCTCCACCGCCTCTGCCACCGCCACCACCGCGGCACCTCCGCGAGATAGCCGACGACCTGGCGCGGGTCCGGGCAGTCGGTGGTCGAGAACCCGAGCACCATCGGCAGGTACTGGGAGCAGTTGCGCTCGGCGACGTGGGCCATCGGCAGCCAGGAGATCACCCGGC
>DATINK010000261.1:0-9666 GCA_035474355.1 Chitinophagaceae bacterium
ATCCTGGGAGATGCGGGCATGATCAATGTGCAGGGTGAGGAAGTAAAAAAACTGGACGTTTACGCGAATGAACAATTAACGGGTGTTTTGGGTCATGGGATCAGTTGTGCGGGCATTGCCAGCGAAGAACTCGATAATTATGTAGCTTTTGACGACCCGGTCAGTAATAAATCGAAATATGTATGTCTTTTTGATCCGCTGGACGGGAGCAGTAATATCGATGTCAATGTTTCGATCGGCACCATCTTCAGTATCTACAGGCGGATAACGCCAAAAGGTTCCGTCGTCACCCTCGAAGATTTTTTACAACCAGGGAATCAGCAAGTCGCTGCCGGATATATTGTATATGGATCATCTACCATGATGGTCTATGCCACCCGCAGGGGAGTGAATGGCTTCACCCTTGACCAGGCCATCGGGGAATTCACACTTAGTCATCCTGATATCAAATGCCCGGAAATAGGGAAAATATATTCAGTGAACCATGGCAATTTCTTTCAATATGAAGAAAAAGTCCGGAAGTATATCAATGGCTGCCAGAATAAAACAAAAGCCAATGGGGGGCCTTATACGCAACGATATATCGGGAGTATGGTTTCCGATGTGCACAGGAATATCATCAAAGGCGGGATCTTCATGTATCCGGGTACCACCGATAAGCCGAAAGGGAAACTTCGTTTATTATATGAATGCAATCCGTTCGCATTTATCATTGAAATGGCAGGAGGCAGGGCCACTAATGGGAAAGAAAAAATCCTGGATATCCAGCCGACTGAATTACATCAACGTACGCCTTTATTCATCGGAAGCAAAGCCATGATGGACGAACTGGAAACTTTCTTACTTGCATGATCCGGATCATTCCATTCGAAGACCGGTACCATGCTGATTTCAAGCGACTGAATCTTGCATGGCTTGAAAAATTTGCCCTGACCGAGCAATACGACCTTGACGTGCTTGACAATCCTCAAAAAACGGTACTGGATAAGCAAGGTGCTATTTTCCTTGCCATGGATGGTGAAAAAGTAGTGGGCACTGCGGGCATTTGCATGGAAGAAGCCGGGATCTTTGAATTAGTGAAAATGGCTGTTGACCCTGCCTATCGGGGTCGCGGTATCAGTAAAGACCTGTTAAATGCCTGTTTGCAGGATGCAGGCGATAAAAATGCCACCAAAATTTTTCTCTATTCGAACAGCCAGTTAAAAACCGCGCTGCATTTGTATGAACAATATGGATTTCAATATAAGGATGCCAGTAACAGTCACCTGGTAACGGCAGATATTAAAATGGAGTTATCTTTATCAGACAAATCATAATTATGCCCCCGCCCATCATAACTGTCAGTAATCTTAAAAAGAATTATGGAAATTTTGAAGCTGTGAAGGGCATTAGTTTTTCTGTGAATGAAGGAGAGATATTCGGCCTGCTCGGCCCGAATGGCGCCGGGAAATCAACCACGCTTGAGATCATTGAAACACTACGCGAGAAAACCAGCGGTGAAGTCATGGTTGATGGGCTGAACCTGGATAAGCAACCCCAGGAAATTAAAAAAGTGATCGGGGTGCAATTGCAAACCAGTGGTTACTATCCCGGCCTCAACCTGGTTCAGCTTATCGAACTTTTCTGCGGGTTGTATAATCGCGAAATAAAACCCATGGACCTGTTGGAGAAAGTAAACCTGAAAGACAAAGCAAAAGCAAAATTCAAAGAGCTTAGCGGGGGACAGAAACAAAGATTTTCGGTGGCCACCACATTGATCAATCAACCCCGTATTATTTTCCTGGATGAGCCCACTACAGGACTTGACCCGCAGGCTAGAAGAAGTTTATGGGAACTGGTCAAAAATATCCGCCAGGGGGGAACCACCGTCATCATTACCACGCACTATATGGATGAGGCCGAATATTTATGTGACCGGGTAGCCATCATGGATGCGGGTAAGATCGTGGCGCTGGATAGTCCTGATAAAATGATCGACAAACTGGTCTCTACGGGTTTCGAAAGGCCCAAGGAAATGAAGATGGCAAACCTGGAAGATGTTTTCATTTCGTTAACCGGACACTCTTTAAGAGAAGACTAAAATTCGTAATTCGTAAATCGTAAATCGTAATTCGTAATTCGTAAATTGAAACATGAGTACGTTAGTAATTGATGAGAGATATCCTATAGGGGAATTTGTAGCCAAGCCTTTTTCGATACCACAAAAAGTAGAATGGCTCGCGGATATTAAATTTCTGCCCTTACAATTAGAAAATGCCATTCTGAACCTCGACGAAAAGCAATTACATACGCCTTACCGCGAAGGGGGATGGACCCTTCACCAGGTGGTTCATCATGTAGCTGATAGTCACATGAACGGGTATACCCGCTGCAAACTGGCGCTGACCGAAGACAACCCAACCATTAAGCCTTATGATGAAAAACTTTGGTCTGTTTTACACGATGTTCAAAAACTTCCGGTAAATATTTCTCTTACCTTATTACATGCGTTACATATACGCTGGCACGAATGCCTGAAACATGTTACCGATAATGACTGGAATAACCGGACGATTTTTCACCCGGAACATAAAAAAACATTTCGCCTGTGGGGCCTTCTCGGGACTTATGCCTGGCATGGAAAACATCATGTGGCGCATATCACCCGGCTTCGCGAAAAAATGGGATGGTAATGAAAGACCTGAAATGGAAGACGCTCTCTTCTGAATATCTTTTCGACGATCTGTGGTTTCGTGTGCGTAAAGACATTTGCCTGACACCTGGTGGCAAAAAAGTTGATCCTTATTATGTATATGAATTTCCTAACTGGGTAAGCGCCCTTCCCGTCCTGGAAGATGGCCGTGTCCTCATGGTCCGGCAGTATCGACAAGCATTGGGAGAAACCTGCCTCGAGATCCCGGGAGGATGTGTGGATCCGGAGGATAAAGATTTTCAATCAGCCATTGAGCGGGAATTAATGGAAGAAACCGGGCACCGGTTTTCACAGTATGACTATTTGGGAAAGATTTCTTCCAATCCATCCACGAATAATAATCTCATGCACATGTTTTTAGCCCGGGGCGGGAAGAAAGTTGCCGACCAGCAACTCGACGCCAATGAAGAAATAGAATTGGAATTCTATAGTTTAAAAGAGATCAGGCAGATGATCCTGGAAAATAAGATCATACAGTCCATGCACGTCTGTTGCATCCTCTACGCACTTGAAAAAATGAAAGCGGGATCAGTTTACCTGTAAATCGTCAAGTTCTCCCACCAGGAATACACTTCCGCAAACAATGATCATATCCTGGGGATCTGCATGATCCAATGCTTTCCGCAGGGCTTCGTTCACTTCGCTATGTTCCGTTCCCGACAGGCCTGTTGCCCTGGCTTTTTCAGCCAGTTCATTTTCCGGTAAGGCACGTGGAATCTGGGCGCGGGTAAAATAATAAGCAGCCTGTTTCGGTAATAAGCCTATTATCTTTTCAATTTCTTTGTCTTTCACAAGACCGATGATAATATGGAGTTGCCGGTGTTGGGTGACTTCTATTTGTTGTAAAAGCTGCTCAATGCCATCTACATTATGGGCAACGTCCACGACAAGCAGGGGAGAAGTTTTTAAGATCTCCCATCTTCCATGAAGCCCGGTCAGTTTTTTTACATTTTTCAAAGCCTCGTGTATATGCACATCCTGTAATTCCCATCCAGCCTGGTTCAAACGGGTACAGCATTCCAACACCGTAAGCAGGTTACGCGCCTGGTAGATCCCGGGTAAGTCAAGATGATACACCCGGTGGTCGGTTTGATGCTGCTCTTCTATCTCAACTACCAGCTGATGTCTTTCCCATTTCCAGTCGATAATATGTCTTCGTTCTGAAGCTACAGTCATGTCAGCTTTTTTTTCCTGGGATACCTGTTCAAATACTTTTTGCGTTTCAGGCAGTTGATCCCCGATCACAACAGGCACAGCTTGTTTGATGATGCCTGCTTTTTCATAAGCTATTTTTTCCAATGTATCGCCCAGCAGGTACATATGATCCCAGCCGATCTGGGTGATCACCGATAATTCCGGGCGTATAATATTTGTACTATCATAGCGGCCCCCCAATCCTGTTTCAATAACAGCAATATCGACACCCTGTGTTGCAAAATGATCAAATGCCATAGCCACAGTGATCTCAAAAAAACTCGGCTCTAATTTTTTGATCTGGGGTTTTATTCTTTCTGTGAAACTGATCACATCCTGTTCATCGATCATTTTCCCATTGATGCGTATCCTTTCCCTGAAATCTTTAAGGTGGGGTGAAGTATATAGCCCGGTCTTGTAACCTGCCGTTTGAAGGATGGCAGCCAGCATATGGCTCACCGAACCTTTCCCATTCGTACCTGCAATATGGATGGTCTTGAATTTTAACTGGGGCTGTTCAAGCGCTTCACATAATTTGATCGTATTGGTAAGGTCTTTTTTAAATGCAGCTGCACCGATGCGACTGAACATGGGGAGTTGTGAGTAGAGGTAGTCGAGTGTCTCGGCGTAATTCATGCCCGGCAAAAATACTATTACTAGTTCACCCGGAAATTAAACTGCACCGTGATCATCGATTCATGATCGGCCCTGTCGAATTTAATGTTCTGGAGATATTGTACGATCGCGTCTTTATAGGAAAGGCTGGTTGTAGAAGAACCGCGGGCGATACTTACAAATTTTCCATTGCCTTCAGGAGACACATTTATGTTTGCATAGATGACCGCTTTTTCGAGGTCACCCTGGAATGAATAATAACGTACGATCTTCCTGTCACCACGGGTAACTTTCGGTCCATTACCAGGGCCGCTGCCTGTACCATTTCCTCCGCCATTTCCGCCTCCCGTGCCACCACCACTTCCATTTCCACTACCTACACCACTTCCATTCCCGTTCCCGCCACTGCGATCAAAATCGTCTGTACCGCCACCACGACCGGAACCGGTAAGTGTTCTGCCAACAACGGCCTTGGGTTTGGGGGGAGCAGGTGCTTCAATAACTGGTGCAGGCGTGATCTTTACAACCGAACGGTTTTCATTTATTTTTTCGGCTGTTACTTTCGGCTTATCGGGTTTGAGAATCGTGGGACTTGCCTTGTCTTCATTATCATAAACATCTTTTGAATCTTCTTTTGTACCGGGCTGGGGAGGGGTTGTGGGAGCGATACCGGCCGGGCCAGCAGCATGAACGGGATTACCACCTCCTCCGCCGCCACCGGCAGCCAACACTTCATCAGGTATATTGAGGTTGATCTCTACGCCCAGGTCCACGATCGGTTTTTCGATGATGGGCAATTGCCATTTCACGAGGATCATCAGTAAAATGATCAGACCCGCCGATGCGGCAGTGATCATAGAGGCCTGTGAGTTCTTCCTGGCTTCAAAGGATGCAGACATTGCGTAGGTATTGTTCATTGCAAAAGTAATATTAATACTCAGATTATTTGACTAATATGACTGACTAATAACGATGCAAACCCCGTGCAACTTGTCCATGGAGAGATATAGGAAATGTTAAAATGAATGCTTAGCCTATCTTTTTGTAAAGAAAGTAGGGAATCGCTCTCATCAGTTTAGCGATCAGCCACCAGCGGTGGCTGATATAGACTTTTCTTTTTTTCTTCCGGATGGCCCGAATGATCTGCCGGGCTGCTTTATCCACGGGCACCACCCAAAAACGCTTATTCCCTTTTGCCTGCCGGGTATTTACAAAACCGGGTTCAATGCAGGTAACGGTGATATTTTTTTTCATCCGTGAGGCTTTGATCGCAAGGCCTTCAAAATAGTTACTCTGAAAGGCTTTTGATGCACTGTACGCGGGAGCATAACTATTTCCCCTGTTGGCTGCGATGGAAGAAAATACGACGAGTTGACCATGACCCTGTTTCACAAAATGATTGAATCCCCAATTAGCGATCTCCACGAATCCATTCACATTCGTATCGACCGTCCTTTTATCGATCTCCCAGACCAGTTCAGTAGCCGGGTCACCCAGTCCTGCACTGATGATGAGGATATCAAGACCGCCCAATTTATTCACCAATGTATTCAAATGCGAAACATTCTCCGTTCCAGTAACATCAAAGCTCTCAATTTCTGCTAGTTGCGGGTATTTATTCAGTATTTCCTCAAGGAGGGCTAACCGCCTTCCGGTAATGCCCACTTTAGTTCCGTTTTCGAGATAGATCTCGGCCACTCTTTTCCCGATACCGGAGCTTGCGCCTACGACAATTATTTTAGGGGGCATGCTGTTGATTAATTGAAAATGAAATTCACTGAAAACGGGTTAAATTTAGTAAAAGCACTGCTATGAGAAAATTCACTTTTTTCTCCGCTGTGTTCTACTTATTCCTGCAGGTACCCGCATCAATAACCTGGGCACAAACCGATACACCCACAGGGGTTGTTTTCACCACACACCGGGTAAAAATTCCATTTTCTACGCCGGATGGTAAGATCACCATCATGCTTCCTGACGATATCCGCCCGGGAGATATGATCAGTGGAACAGTATCCATGGAACCGGAGGGCAGAAATGAAAAAACCAGGAATGAACACCTGGGTCGTTTAAAAAAACATCAACTATCATTTGATGATGGTCCCACGGGCAAAATTGAAATAAAAACCAGTAGTCAGCAGCGTATCAATCTTGATGAGAAAGGAGTAACGATAGAGATACCCCAAAGTGCCGGCAATCTGAATCTTACCAACCCTGAAGGTAAACTGGTATCAAAAGCGGTTATACCCGTCCTGGCTTCCTGGCCGGGCAGTGAACAGGAACCAAAAGAGGAAGTTACTTTCTGGTACGGCTCATACAACCCAGGCATAGAGTTGGAAAAAAAAGTAATGCTGGATGATGAACCCCTGGTGGTTTTTACCAATCGATTGTCAGTTGCGGGACTATCCCGGCGATCCACCCCGGCATTGAAATGGTTTCTGAATAGAGGAAACAATGAAACATCATTAAGTACATCCTGCAGTTCGCCCGGCAAGACGATATTAAACATTCCTCCCGGGGCGACCGGGCCTTGTCAGGTCGTTGCTAAGGATAATAAGGATCATGTAGTATTCACCGATAATATTAATGTGCTCCGGCTGGATGCCTCACTGGCAAAATCTAACCTGAAAAGAGGAGAACGCACTGAACTCCATGTACAGGTGGTTGGTTTAGAAGGTTGTTCTTATCCTGTTTATACAACCATTGTTAACCAGTCAAATTCAGTGGTCACTCTTGACAAGGGTAATCATCAGACACATGCCTACAATCCCATGGACCAGGGGGGTAACAGTTCTAAACTGGATATTCATCAAGGAGTAACAGGCATCACTACCGGCGATTATAATATTACTGCCAACCTTATTCTGCCTGCCATCGCCTATGGAGATATTTTTCAGCAACAAAAAGCAGCTTTAAAAACAACAGAAGATTACAACGCATGGGTAGCCGCTATAAAAAAAGACTTACAAGGATATGCAGACAAACAAGGCAATGATGAATTGGGCCGTGCTGCGAAAGCCAAAGTGCAAAGAGCCATCGGCAATCTTCCGAATTGTATTGATAAAAATAAGCTCGACGAATACAAGGCATTTGCAGACGCTTATTTAAGATCCGTAGATATTCCCAGGGGTGCCGCTACCATGTGGGTTTGTTCATTTGAAGCCTATAAAGCTGCCATGAAGTCAATCGCTTCAAATCTTTCAGGGAACCCTCAACTCATCGATTGGGAAGTCATTAAGAACGGGATTGAATTCCTCAGGCACATGGGTGAACAACTGAAAGATGGAGATCTATCAAAAAAAGCCCGGGAAGCTAAAAGAATGGCAGAAGGCATACAAAATGCCGGGGAGACAAATGAAAATCTTCAACAACTCAAAGAAAAACTTGAAGAAGTGAATGGCAATGCGTACGGCAGGATCGGCCAGGACGAAAACATGCTGCGCGATTACAAGCTGGATGATTTAATTGTATCCTCGTTTAGCAATAACCTGACTCATGTTTCTGAAACTGCAGTCACCGGACCCGTACTTATTCCGGTAAGTCTTCCTGCAGATTCAAACCGCGCCCGCGCGATGTTTGATAATTATGGCAGAGATGAAAGCCATTCCGAAGTATTCAAAGACAGTAACCCGGGAACTTACCATGTTATATTGACGAATATGTTAGGGAATATCCGGGCATCCAACTATGTTGCCAATGAAATTGCGGGCAATCCCTGTAACCCGGAAGGGGCAAAAACGGTTAGCTGGCTTTATATTGAAAAGCCCTGCCGTGTTGAAATGAAAACGACAAGGGCTGAAAATGTTTCACCCGATTCAGAGGAGTTCCTGGATGAAATAGCAGATCTGCTGGGTGAGATCTCAGAAGCGGGGGCCAAAATGGGTACGCGCCTGGCTAAAACCTTTTCGATCACAAAAAGTTTTGCGATCTGGATCGAAGTGGTCAGGGATTGGGAATCTTACAAAGCTGAATATGTTTGTAAAAACGGAGTATGGCAACATGGGCCTATGACCCTGGTAAATAAAGGGACAAAACAGGTCACTTATTGGGAAAAACTTACAGATGAAAGTGGACAGAGCGCCTGGACTTCAGATGATGACATGGGTTGGATTAGAAGAAAGGCAAATGAGCTAAAAGATAAAGCCTGTAAATAAAAAAAGGTTAGTTCTTCTTTAAATATTTGAAGAGAAATGCCAGGCCGGCTACAGGGCCAGGCAATAAAAAAATAAAAATGTAGGCAGGGGAGAGGCCGGAACGATTGAATAAATAATTCATTAATTGAACGCTTACGATCGTGATCGCAAAACCAATACTGGTAACAATGGTCAGGGCCGTTCCCTTATGTTCGGTAGCTGCGGTTTGTGCTACCAACGTTGAAAATTGAGGTGAATCCGCAATAACGGTGATTCCCCAGATAAAGAGGAAGACCAGAAAGATCAATGGCGCAGCATGCAAAAAAATAAATGATAAAGCGCAGCAAAGACCGGAACCCAGTAATGCATAGAATGCCACTTTTGCGCTCCCCGTTTTTTGTGAAATGTATCCTCCCGCAATGCAACTCAGGCACCCGATCCCGATGATCATAAAACTCCAAAAGGATATGTTGAACGATATATGATTATATGCCAGGTTCAATTGCAATAACACCGGGACAAATGCCCAGAATGTATAGAGTTCCCACATATGCCCGAAATATCCGAATGCGGCAGCGCGGAAATCCCGGTTCCGGAATACCTGCAGTATGTTTTTTGGATGAAATTCCTGGCCCCGCTTTCGATGCGGGCCTTCTTTGACAAATAAAAGGATCAGTACTCCTCCCAGTAATGCAAACACGGAAGTAAACCAGGTAATGTTCGCAGGGGAGAGGTGTAAGGAAGAGCCTTTTAATAAATGAGGAAAGGCAGTTCCTAACACAAGCGCGCCTACCAGCCAACCCAGGGCTCTGCCCAATCCTTTTTCATACCAGTCGGCAGCGATCTTCATACCCACGGGGTAAATGCCAGCAATAAAAAATCCCGTGATAAAACGTGTGATCATGATCCCCCAATAATCTTTTGCCAGCAGTATCATGGCCAGGTTTGCAAGAGCAGCCAGGAATGAAGAAAGAAAAAACACAAAAGAGGGCCGGAAACGGTCGGCGATCGCAAGTAAAGCAAAGACCAATG
>DATINK010000262.1:0-4415 GCA_035474355.1 Chitinophagaceae bacterium
GGATATCAAATTTTCCGGTGGGATTGGGAATACCCTGTGGCCAGACAGGACGGTTGGTCCAGGCATGTGCTTCATATACTTTCCCGATCATTCCTGCATCATAGATCTCTTTGGCTTTGCGAACTCCATCCCCGGATCCCCCCTGGTTACCCATTTGTGTCACTACTTTATATTTTTTCGCAGCTTCTGCAAGCATCCGGGCTTCATAGATATCATGCGTCAATGGTTTCTGCGTGTAAACATGTTTGCCCAGTTGCATAGCTGCCATGGTAGCTACTGCGTGTATATTATCGGGGGTAGATATAGAACAGGCATCAATGGTTTTATTCTCTTTCTCCAGCATGACCCGGAAATCCTTGTAATAATTTGCTTTTGGAAAATTTTTCCTGGATGTAGCAGCCTGTCCATCATCTACGTCACATAAGCCGACAATATTCACATAAGGACTTTTTGCAAATTCAGCCAGGTCACCCTCCCCTTTCCCACCGGCTCCAATACCGGCAATATTCAACTTATCACTGGGGGCAATGAATCCGCGTCCCAATACATGACGGGGTATAATAAAGAAGCTTCCACCGACGATTGCAGTATTCCGGATAAAATAGCGGCGGGAAACATGTTTAGGTTGTTTTGGCTGGCGCATCCTGTAAATTTTACTTTAAGGTAAACGTAAGCTAAGTAAACATCAAAAATTTATTAGCTATCCCGGCGGTTTGCGGGGTAATGTTTAGTTTACAGAAAATTTCTCCATGACCATTAGCTGGGATGACTTCCAGAAAGTCGATATACGCGCCGGGACGATCACCGAAGTAACTGATTTTCCAAAAGCCAGGAAACCGGCGTACAAACTCATCATTGATTTCGGGCCTGAGATCGGTCTCAAAAATTCATCGGCCCAGATCACGCGGCATTATCAAAGGGAGGACCTGCTGAACCGGCAGGTGATCGCCGTTGTAAATTTTCCGCCTAAACAGATCGCTGATTTTATCAGTGAATGTCTCGTGCTGGGTGTTTATGATGAGCATAACGACGTAATTTTATTGGCTCCATCAGCCACGGTAAGTAACGGGAGAAAGATCGGGTAAATAACATGCAGGATCAAATCATCACATACTATC
This sequence comes from Chitinophagaceae bacterium, assembly GCA_035474355.1. Taxonomy (GTDB): domain Bacteria; phylum Bacteroidota; class Bacteroidia; order Chitinophagales; family Chitinophagaceae; genus DATINK01. The sequence goes on from DATINK010000262.1 coordinate 1,119, forward strand.
ATTCACCCGTTGGATTATTGAAGATCGGCGGTACTGCCGATTATATCAGTGAAGTGAGTTTTCACGATACGACACAAAGATCCGGGGGCAGGAAAAAAAATCTGCCACCGATGATCATCCAGTGTGTTGAACAACTGATCCAGTATTTCCAGGGGGCTTCCAGGCAATTTAATCTCCCCCTTAACCAACCAGGTACTCCTTTTCAGCAGGGGGTTTGGAGTGAGTTGTTACAGATTCCTTACGCAAAGACCATCAGTTATCTTGAACTGGCTCGTAGAACAGGCGACACAAAAGCCACCCGTGCAGTAGCCAATGCAAATGGGAAAAATAATATAGCGATCATCGTGCCCTGTCACCGCGTGATCGGTTCCAACAGGGAATTGGTGGGCTATGGCGGAGGTTTATGGAGGAAGAAATGGTTGCTCGAGCTGGAAGCTAAACATGCGTATGGGATCCAGACATTATTTTAGATTACCCCCAACCCCCTAAAGGGGGCAATTCTTTTTCAATTCATATGAATAAATGACTCATTACCCCCTTTAGGGGGCCAGGGGGGTTAAGCTTAACCCAATTCATCTTTGGTAAACGCAAATGGGAGAAGATGTGAAGCAGTACTGATAACGATCACTTTACCTTCCTGGCCCGATAGGATCAGCCTGATGGGTTTCTTTACTCTTGTTTCAAATTCAAGCAATGCCTGCCTGCACATGCCACAGGGAGAAATGGGATGATCACTTTTCATTTGTTCGCTCGCATAACTGATGGCCATCGTTTTGATAGCCATTTCCGGGTGAAGGGTGGCTGCTACGCCCAGCAATACTCTTTCTGCACAGGTTCCTACCGGGTAGGATGCATTTTCCTGGTTGGTGCCTTTTACAACGGAGCCGTCTTCCATTTGCGCAGCGGCTCCTACATGAAAATGCGAATACGGTGCGTAAGCGATCCTGGTGATCTTTCTTGCTTCTTCCAGGAGCGAGGCATCTTTTGCATCCAATGCAGCGCTGTTTTCATACAGCTGGTAAGCAAAACCGGTTTTTTTTTCGCTCATGAGTGGCAGTTATAAAACAGAAATGCCCTTGAACAACAAGGGCATTTAAAGTTAATTTATTTTACAATACGGAACAACCGTTTCCAACGGGGTCCTCCGTCCCAACTGAACCAGATCATCCAGGCTTTACCTACGATCCTGTCTTCCGGAACAAAGCCCCAGTAGCGTGAGTCCTGTGAATCCTGCCGGTTATCACCCATCATCCAGTAATAGTCCATCTTGAAAACATATTCTGTGACTTCTTTCCCGTTGAGATAAAACTTTCCGTCTTTCATGAAGAAATCATTTTTCTCATAGACCCTGATCGAGCGTTCATAGATGCCAAAGTTTTCAGCAGTCAGTTTAATTTTTTCTCCTTTTTTAGGGATCCAGACAGGGCCAAAATTCTCCCGGCACCATGCCCTATGATTTCCCATTGTATCATAAGGAAACACTTCACCCCCGCCCCGGTTATAGGAAGAATCAACCACAATGGATTTCGCCAGGCCCGATTGCAACATTTTATTTTTTGCCTTTGCAGTAAGCAACATGCTGTATTCACCCGGACGGTTACCCGTAAAATTATATTCACCTTTATCCAGGTCCAGGTCATACTCGGATTTCATCAGGTCCTGGTCGAGTCCCTGCCCATTAGTAGTAACTATATACCACATTTGCGCGTTAGGTGGCAGTTCCTGCAAAACACCATTCACATATACAACATCATTCTTCACTTCGAGCATATCACCACTTACGCCAACACAACGTTTAATGTAATTATCGGATTTATCCACGGGGTGAACGACCACCGGGTAATTCAACCGATCGCTCAATATCATTCTATCTTCTCCGCTACCCTGGGCTGCCCTGCGTTTGATATCATACCAGGGAACGGCCGATTCAAACCCTTTTCTGTGTATGACGGTATCGCCGGCCGGGAAATTAAAAACCACCACATCATTTCTTTTTGGGGAACTGGCAAACCAGCGTATATAAGGAAGTTTGATCAGTTGAGAATATGATTTCGTTTTAAAGACCGGCAGGTAGTTATGTACAAAGGGAACGGACAAGGGCGTGTTAGGTATGCGCGGGCCATAACTCAGTTTACTGACAAAAAGGAAATCTTTTATCAAAAGCGTTTTTTCCATCGAGCCCGAAGGGATGGTATAGGCTTCAAAAACAAATGTGCGGATCAGGGTAGCCGCAATGATGGCGAAAATGGCAGCATCTACCCATTCCCGCCAGCTTTTTTTCTTATGTTTTTTGACTGCTTCAGGACCGATGAACTTCGGATCTTCTTTATAGGCGAGATAAGGAAAATAAAAGGGAGCAAACAGGGAAGCCAGTGTATGCTGACCAAGGGTGAATTTGCCAAATACTTTTGCGTATTCAATGAATATTCCCGGGCTGATAAACCAGCCAACAACCGGGATGGCCTGCCAGAACACCCAATGTTTGGGCCTTTTGGTTTGTTCCTGCATGATCCAGGTGTTATAAAAAGGGATATATGCCTTCCAGGCGGGAGCACCCCCCTTAGGGAATAGTTTCGCCAAACCAAAAGAGGGTAGAAAAACAATAAGGGTCCCGATAAAGTAAACGATGAGTAAATGACTCAGTGGCATGCACCTGGTTTTTAGATTCGCAAAATTATCTTAAATATCTGCTTATCAAAATTTTAAATATCAAAGTTTTGCTAAAGAAACGCAGACTTATTCAATTTGAATCCCACGGTTTTAACCGTGGGATTCAGACACAATTCAGCCTCTATTTAGGCATCACATAATTCTTCACATCTTCAGCAGTAATGGCTTTACCAGACAGGATGACCAGTCTTTCTACCACATTTCTCAATTCCCGGATATTACCCGTCCAGTTATATTCCTGCAACAACTTCATAGATTCTGAATCGATCGCTTTTTTAGCAACCCCATAATCTGTACATATGTCTTCAAGGAATTGTTCCACCAGCAAGGGAATATCATCTCTTCTTTCATTCAATGATGGAACGTGGATGAGGATCACACTAAGCCGGTGATACAGGTCGAGACGAAATGTCTTGGCCTCTACTTCTTTGAGCAGGTCCTTATTGGTAGCCGCAATGACACGTACATCCACTAAAATATCTTTATCAGCCCCTACCCGGGTGATCTTTCCTTCCTGCAGAGCGCGTAATACTTTGGCCTGTGCATTCGAACTCATGTCCCCGATCTCATCCAGGAATAATGTGCCGCCATTCGCCTGTTCGAACTTCCCGATCCTTTGTTTAATGG
>DATINK010000263.1:0-8643 GCA_035474355.1 Chitinophagaceae bacterium
ATTCAAAATCGAATTGAGAAGGATCTGTATCATAGCGGTATTGACCTGCTTTTTCGTTTTCATCGAACATAAAAAAGCACAGGCACAGGATATTCCGCCGGCTACAGAACAACAGCTCGAAAACCAAACCGATGCCGACCAGGGAGAAACTGATGATGATAGTTACCTGCTGGAACTCGAACAATTTAAGAAAGATCCGATCCGGATCAACCTCGCGGAAGCGGAGGAATTGAAACTGTTACGTGTATTGACGGATCTGCAGATCGCCAATTTTATTTCCTACCGTAAACTCTTTGGCGCATTAATAAGTATTTATGAACTGCAATCCATTCCCGGATGGGATATACTGACGATCCGTAAAATTTTGCCTTATGTAACGATTGCCGTGCCCGTTTCGATCGGGCAGGAGGCGGGCCGGCGGTTTAAAGACGGGGACCATAGTTTGCTGATCCGCGTTTCACAGGTATTGGAAAAATCCGACGGTTTTGATCATTCCACTCCGGGGACTAAATATCTCGGCAGCCCGCAAAGAATTTTACTTCGTTACCGCTATACCTATAAAAACTTACTTCAATATGGGTTGGTGGGTGATAAGGATGCAGGGGAACAATTTTTCAAAGGTGCGCAAAGCAAAGGATTCGATTTTTATTCCTTTCATTTATTTGCCAGGAAGATCGGTGTCATACAGGCGCTGGCGCTGGGCGATTTTACGGTGAACATGGGGCAGGGATTGATACAATGGCAAAGCCTGGCCTTCAAGAAAAGCGTGGATGTATTGGGCATCAAAAGACAATCTGCCGTTTTGCGTCCTTATAATTCTGCCGGGGAATTTTATTTCCATCGGGGTGCGGGAATCACCATCCGGAAGGGCAGGATAGAATCCACAGCATTTATATCCTTTAGAAAGATCGGGGGCAATTTCGTGACGGACCCGGGCAATAATGAAGATTTTATTTCATCATTTCTAACATCCGGGTATCATCGGACGACGAGTGAGAATGATGATCGCAATAATGTAAACCAAACCGCTGTTGGAGGAAATATCATTTACCGCGGTAATAGCTGGCAGGTAGGCGTGAATGGAGTTTATTATAAATTCTCACTGCCTGTCCAAAAACAAGACGAACCCTATAATCTTTATGCAATCAGCGGCAATAACTGGTATAATCTCAGTGTAGATTATAGTTATACAAGGAGAAACCTGCATTGGTTTGGGGAGGCGGCTGTCGACAGGCATTTCAATAAAGCATTTATCAATGGGTTACTGCTCAGTGTGGATCCGCGTGTCGACCTTTCATTTGTTCAAAGAACGATCGGCAAAGCTTACCAGGCGATCAATGGAAATGCATATACAGAAAATACTTATCCTACCAACGAAACGGGTTTTTTTGCGGGGATAACGGTCAGGCCCAGGGCGGGATGGCGATTTGATGCTTATGGCGATATCTATAAATTTCCCTGGTTAAAATCCCAGGTTGATGCGCCCAGCCGGGGAACTGACTACCTGGTACAGTTGACTTATACACCCAGCAAGCAAGTTGAAGTATATACCCGGTTCCGGAATGAATCCAAGCAGGGGAATCAACCTGACAATACCAGCACCACCAACTATCTTGTTTTTTTGCCCAAGCAAAGCTGGAGATTACAAGTGAGTTATAAATTGAATCCCGGTCTTACCTTGAGAAACCGGGTAGAATTGGTTTGGTATGATCATAATGGTGTGAATAAGGAGACCGGCTTCCTTGGTTTTTTTGATGTTTTATACAAACCCATGATGGCGCCGGCATCAGCAGTACTGAGATTGCAGTATTTTGAAACAGGGGGCTACAATTCAAGGATCTACGCATATGAAAGCGATGTGTTATTCAGTTATTCCATCCCCGCATTTTATGATAAAGGTTTTCGGTATTATCTCGTGTTGAATTATGATATCAGCAAAAAACTTTCGGTATGGGCCCGGGTAGCCCAAACGATTTACCAGGATAAGAATATTGTGGGGTCGGGATTAGATGAAATCCAGGGAAACAAGAAGACGGAATTGAAACTGCAGGCCCGGTGGATATTTTGACACCATATATATTATACATCCCCCGGTTAGGTTGTCCCTATTTTCCATCTATTTTATGATTTGTTAAATTTTTTTCTATATTGCGGCAGCTTTTCAAGAGACTAACCTGTCTTTTAGCTTGATCCCCCACCCTGAGAATTGGACGAATTCCTTGATAATCACGCTTTTATTAAAAAAATCTACGTTAACATGAGAAAAATTGCATCAATGCTCTCATTGCTGATGCTATGTGCATTGGCATATGGGCAACCCCTCCGTACTGTTACGGGAGTGGTGAAGGATGAAAGAGGTGATGGCGTATCCTTTGCGAACGTCACCGAATCCGGAACCAAAAACGTTGTACAGGCTGACGTTGCCGGTCTTTTTTCAATTAAGATCGGACAGAATTCAACCCTGATCATTTCTGCGAGTGGCTTTGCGGCCACCAACTTTACCCCGGGTGTAGGTTTCCAAACCATCACTTTGGCAGGTATTGTGAATATGCGTGAGGTAGTTGTAACTGCCCTCGGTATTCGGAGAAAAGCGGAAGAGATCGGTTATTCAACTGCAACGGTCAGGCCCGACCAGATCACTGCGGGAAAAGCCTTCAACCTTGCCCAATCCCTTTCCGGAAAAGTTTCCGGTCTTGTGATCTCTAACACATCTGCTTCAGTCAATGCAACTCCCCGTATCGTATTGAGGGGTTTGCGTTCACTAACGGGTGACAACACGGCCCTGATTGTACTGGATGGTGTACCGGTTCCAGCCAACACGATCAACTATCTTAACCCTAACGACGTAGAGCGCGTGGACATTATGAAAGGTGGTCAGGCTGCAACGCTGTTTGGATCCGACGGTGTGAATGGTGCGATCATCATTACAACAAAGAAGGGCAATCAAAAACCAGAGCTTACCCTTACACATACTTATAACGTTGAGAAAGTAGCTTACCTGCCAAGGTTCAATGAAACTTTTGGTTCGGGTTCAGCCTACGGTTCGAGCAGGGAAGAAGATTTTGAGCCAATCGAGAACCAGCAATACGGAGATACATATGATGGTTCTATGCGTCCTTTGGGCCGTATCCTTGCCGACGGTAGTTATCAGTTGTTACCCTACTCTAATATTCCAGGTATCCGTAAAAAAATGTGGGATGATGGCGTAACTAACCAATCTGATCTTTCTTATCGTGCAGGTGACCAGAACAGTACTTTTTATACTTCTTTCCAGCACGTGGAATCGCATGGTGTTGTGCTTCATGATACGTACAAGAGAAATGCATTCCGTTTTAACGCCGGCAAGACCTACGGTAAGTTCAACCTGACATTTGATGCGACTTACACATGGGATCATTCTAACAGGACAAACACTGACTTTTACTTTTTCGCCCTGAATACTGCATCCTGGGTTCCTTTTGATCAGTACAGGGACTGGAAAAACAACAAGTTTGGAACATTGGGTGGTTATTATAATGACTACTACAATAGCCCCTGGTGGCAATTGGATAATGTTCGCTTTGAGACCAAGAACAACATTTTCAATGGTAACATCAAACTGACCTTCAAACCCAGTCCTAACTGGGAATTGAGCGCCCGTGGTGCCATTGCCAATACAGATGCTCAGACAACAACAACGAATAATAACTATACTTTCTCTGCTTTTACGAAGAGTTTCGCCTATCATGTTGAACATAATAACAATTACGACCGCTTCCTGACAGGACTTGGACGTTTTGTTTCCCGTACAGCAGTAGCGGGTGCTATGGGTGAATCACAAAGCAATGGCAATCGGTTCAATGCGGATGTTTACGCAGCCTGGAACAAAACCTTCAATGATTGGTCAGTAAAGGCGATCGTGGGTTCATCTATGCAGATCCGTACAGCAAAAAGTATTAGTGCGAGCACGAATGGTTTGCTGATCCCGGAATTATTCAACTTTTCGAATTCTGCGAACGGATTGTATTCAGCTTCCAACAGCAAATCTGATCAAAGAAAGGTCAGTGCCTATGGCGACGTTACTGTGGGTTGGAAAGGCATGGTCTACCTGCATAATGTAATTCGCCGCGACTATTCTTCTGTGTTCTCGGGGCCAACTTATGGCTTCACAGATCCTTCTTTCACTTATTGGGGAACAGACGTTTCCATCGTGATTACGGACATTATTCCTTCATTGAAAGGAAATGTAGTTGAGTCATTCAAGATCCGTGGCGGATATAACCGCAATGGTAATGACAACCTGGATCCTTATAATTTGCTTGCTACATTCGGGAATGCTTCCGGTTATCCCTATAGTGGTTTGATCGGTGTAACACAGGGAAATACGATCGTTAGCCCCACCCTTGAGCCTGAGAGGATCAAGACAGCTGAGGTTGGTTTTGAATTAAGCCTGTTTAAGAACAGGGTCAATCTGGAAGGTAGTTACTACCACCAGGTAGCTGAAAAGCAGATCCTGAATGTGGGTATCTCCAGCGCTACAGGTTTCTCGACTTACCGGTTGAATGCAGCCGATGTAGATAACGATGGTATCGAAGCTGATTTTAAAGCGCAGGTTTACAAGAACAAAGATTGGAATATCAACGTAAATGCAAATTATTCCTGGTATAAGAATATTGTTAACACCTTGTATGGTAATACAGGCTTGAACAGCCTGATTTTCCAAAGCAGTGGTTTGTTGAGCCTGAATGCTGAATTGGGTCAAATGTTCCCTTACCTGAAAACGACTGCATGGACAAGGGATCCGGCTACTGGTAAAGTTGTGATCGATCCGACTGATGGTTGGCCGATCCGCGACGCTGCTATGAAAGGCCAGGGTACAACGACTCCGAAACATGTTTTTGGTTGTGGTATAAACGTTGCCTGGAAACAACTCACCCTGATCGCTGATGCGGAATACCGTGGCGGACATATTATTTATAGTAATATTGGACAGGACATGACCTTTACCGGTTCCAGCGCCCTGACAACGATGTATAATCGCGATCAGTTCGTATGGCCAAATTCAGTTTACTGGGATGGAAGTAAATATGTCGATAACACGAATATCGCCATCAATCAATATGCTGCGATCTACCAGGGTTTTGGAGACCAAAGCTTCTCAAGAGGTTTTGCCGGTGTAGGAGAGATGTATTATGCATCAGGCGCTTTCTGGAAATTAAGGGATGTATCACTCACTTATGATTTCCCGAAATCTATCATGGGTCATATCAAATTCATAAAAGGAATTTCCCTGACAGCATGGGGCAGAAACATCGCCACGAAGCGTGCGGATGACAACTGGTTTACCGATCCTGAGTTTTCCAATACGGCAGGTAACTCACAAGGTATCAATACCTCGTTGAATACGCCACCGACTAAACAATTCGGTGCCACGTTCAGAGCGATATTCTAAACTTTTAACTTTTTGCAATTTGAAAATCAAATTATCAGACATGAATACTTTCTTAAAACAATCAATGATCGGTGCCAGTACACTGGTTCTGCTGATACTGGGCAGTTGTAAGAGGTTTGTGGATATCAACACCAATCCAAATGCTGCCACTTCTTCGCAAGCTTCATTCGTATTCAGCGGAGCATTAGGTACTACTTACCGTAACCAGACGGGTACCGCCCAGCATATCGTTCCTTCCACATGGACAGGGATGAATGCCCATAGTACCAGTTTCACCGGAGGTGGTGCAGAAAAAACCTATGCGATCACAAACTCTGATTTCAATGGTTTCGATGCTCCCTTCGATAATATCCAGGATTATAAATACATCAAAGAACATGCAGACGGCGATGGAACGCCCTGGTTGAAGGGTCCCGCTGAAGTAATGACCTGCCTTATTTTCCAGACACTGGTTGACATGAATGGAGATATCCCTTATGGTGAAGCCTTACAGGGTGCAGCCAATGTAACTCCTCATTATACTGCCGACCAGGGAAAATCGATCTATGAAGACCTGGTTGTGCGTCTTGATGCGGCAATGACAGCTATGGCCGGCGAAACCTGGCCTACAGATGCTGCTGTTACTATTTTTGATATCTATTTCAATGGAAACAGAGATAATTGGATCCGTTTCGCCAATACCATTAAGCTCCGCATCCTGATGCGCCAGAGCTTTATGCCTGGCCGCGGAGCATATATCACAACTAATATCAATAACACTTTAGCAAGAGGTTATATCACCGGTAATGTGCTGGTTAACCCGGGCTACCAGATCGTAGCAGGTAAATTGAACCCATTTTATGCCAACTGGGGATTTAATGAATTGAATAATATCACATCCAATCACCAGTACAGGAAAATGGGTGCGGTTATTTTGAATTGGTTAAAGACCAGCAATACAACCAATGCATTACCGCCCGTTGCTTCTCCTGCTGCTACTTCTAATGCAGATACATTCCGTTTGCAAAGTTTAGCATGGCCCGCAGGGACAACAGTGATTGCGCCATCAGCCAACCTGAGCAATTATATCGGTATTCCCCTGGGAGCTGGTAGTGGTTATGCCACGGCGAGTTCTTCTCCTATTGGACCCTTCCAGATCACGCAAGGATTGGGAAATAAAGCAGGTATGATGATGCTGCTTGCTGAATCTTATTTACTGCAGGCTGAAGCTTCACAGCGTTATGGGATAGCATTTGCGGTTCCGGCTCTTCCGGCTGGTTTTGCTGTCACGAATCCACAGGCCTTGTATGAGGCTGGGATCCTGGCACATTTCAGAACCTGTGCTGCTCCTTTTACAGCAGGTAATGCAAGCAATGCGGGTGACGCATATGCCCTTCGTTATGTTCTCAGGCCCATTGATAATATCAACTGGCTCTTATCTACAGATAAGATCCGTGCTATCCTGATCCAGAAATGGGTAACGCTTACCCATATTAATGGTCTCGAAGCATGGAGTGAATACAGGAAATCATCGGGTTCAGCTTCGGTAGGGGTACCTTCTTTAGTAAAGACAGTTGTTGCAACGACTAACCCCGAACCCGTTCGTTACCTGATACCATTGGGTGAAGTGAGTGCAAACGGTACTAATGTTCCTACAGGGATTACAGTGGCAACGAAAATATTCTGGGACGTTAACTAATAATCAATTCTTAAAAAAAGCATTATGAAATTCATAAAATTAAGTTTACTGATCCTGTTGGTTGGGTCCCTGAGTTCCTGCCTCAAGGCTAAGAATGACTTTGCAGGCCTGAGGACTGACAGCGGGAACATTGTCATTTCAATTACTGAAAAGCAGTACTTGAATGCGGATCTTTCCAACATTGGTTTTGGCTTCCAGGCCTTTGCCAACTTTTCATTCTCTACACCGAATGAAGCCGTCAGGTTCTTCACCCTGCACGTGTCACAGCCCCGGGATAAAAAAATGTCAGGGCCGATTACGGTGCACGTTGTTATGACTAACGTGGGTGGCTATGACCCGGTTCCTGCCAACGCGGTTTCAGTAGTGGATGTTGTTATTCCTCAATCAAGCGCAATGGCTTTTGATGTACCGGTTACCTATTCGGTGAATAAAGCGCTGCTGAATACTGCTAATTGGTATGGTGCTACGTTTACCATTACCAGCGTAAGCGAAGGCGTTTTCAGCGACCTGGATAAGAGTCTTGAAGTAATATTCAACGATGATCCGTTTTTCAATACCAGTAAATATACCGGACGTTACAAATGGAAATCAACTGTATCAGATCCGGCCGGTCAATTCCTTGCGATCAATAACACAAAACCAGTGAATTTAGAAGAAAACGCTGCGAATAACCTGGATCCTTTTGACTTTGAAGCATTCGTTCTATCAGGCAATGCAGCTTACAGGTATTTATGGGCCAATAATACAAGCAATGGTGCAAATACAGCGATCTTCAGACCGCGTTATGTGCTGGATGCAACGGGGAAAGTAACATCTATTACCAATCAGTCGAATGTTGCGGCTAGTTCAAGCGCCACCACGGTGGTCTTAGTGAACACAGCGGTAACTAATATTGTAGTGGATCCCTCTACTACAAATCAGTTCACCTATACTTCAAACGGAGTCAGGACCATGACGGTGAAGTATTCTTTTGATCTGACGACCACGATCAATAGTGTTGTCACAACCAGGAAAGTTACAGTTACCGAATCCTGGACATATGACGCTGTACAGGCATTTTATTAAGAAGGATTCATTTCCTAAATGATATAGCAAGAGGCTGTTTCAATGTTTGAAGCAGCCTCTGCTTATTTAGTACCTTTGCACTAACCCCCTGCCCCCTAAAGGGGGTAAGTCTTATTTATTCGTGAATCATGAAAGAAAATGAATTTCCCCCTTTAGGGGGTGGGGGGCCAGCCTCTAAAGGGAGGAATATTTTTTCATTCATGATACATTAACTATTTATCTATGGATCAGCAAAACCCGCAGCCCAACCAACTCAACATAGAGATATCTGAAGAAGTGGCGGAAGGCTCCTATGCCAACCTGGCCATCATTACCCATTCCCATGCGGAATTCGTCATCGATTTTGTGAACGTGATGCCCGGAACACCCAAGAGTAAAGTAAAATCCAGGATCATTCTTACACCTCAGCATGCCAAGCGTTTTATGAAGGCCATCACAGAGAATATCGGGAAATATGAATCGGTGAACG
>DATINK010000264.1:0-3283 GCA_035474355.1 Chitinophagaceae bacterium
CTTCCTTTATCGATGCCTGTACGTAATTCTTTTTGTTTTTCGGGTGAAAGATGAATAAAATCCCGGCAGGTGGCACTGCAACATCCCTCGAACGCTTCATTGCAGGCGGCGCACTGGATAAATAAAAGATGACAGGCGTCACTGGCGCAATTCACGTGTGTATCAGCGGGCTTTCCGCATTGGTGGCAATACGCGATGACCTCATCCGTGATCCTTTCCCCCAGTCGCTGATCAAAGACAAAATTCTTTCCGTGAAATTTGTTGGGCAGTTTTTTTTCTTTCACTTCCTGTACATACCGGATAATACCCCCTTCGAGATGAAAAACATTTTTGAATCCATTATGCAATAAAAAGGCAGAGGCTTTTTCACAGCGGATGCCGCCGGTGCAGTACATGATAATATTATGCTCCTTTTTATCCTTCATCATATCCACCGCCATCGGTAACTGCTGGCGGAAAGTATCCGATGGAATTTCGATGGCATTTTCAAAATGCCCGACCTCGAATTCATAATGGTTGCGCATGTCAATCACCACCGTTCCGGGTTCATGGGTCATTTTATTAAAACTTTCCGCCGTTACGAACTTTCCTTTCTTTGACATATCGAACAAAGGGTCCTGTATCCCATCCGCGACGATCTTGTTCCGCACTTTTATATCGAGTACATAAAAAGACTTACCATCGTCATCTACTGCCCCGTTCAGCCGAAGGGCTTCCAGCCCTTTCATAGCTTCCAGTGTTTTTTGAAGCAATGCAAGAAGGGCAATAGGTACGCTTACCTGGGCATTGATGCCTTCATGGGCCAGGTAGATCCGGCCATATACGTCCAGTATATTTAATTGTTTATATAACTGATCCCGGAGATCCTTCGGATCGTCGATAGGGAAATACCGGTAAAATGAAATGGTGGTCCTGGGAGTGGGATCGTCGAGAATGCGCTGTTTAAGCTCCTTGCGGGAAACCCGGTTATGTAATGCTGACATAGTTTGAATTTTATCCCGACGAGCCGGGACCCAATCGCAGGTTGGGCAAAATCCTAAAGCGATACAAAGTTAATAAGTAATAAAAAATAAGAAATGAGAAAGTAATACAACCGAATCTAAACTTCCTTATTTCTAATTTATTAAGGCCAATCATCCCCTCTTGAACGGGTATTAAACCGGCTAAGCCCGATCCGGAATGCATTGGAATATATTTTCCCGTTGAGGTAAGATTGCACAAAATCGATCCGGATCTGTTTGAATATATTATCAAGCCCGATAAAGCATTCAAAATAATTCGTGGATCCCTGCATAAAGAATCCATTTCCTCCCACGACCAGGTAGAGGTTTAATTTTTTGATCCCCGGGATCTTATTGGTTATAAATCCATGAAAATTATGCTCGATATGTGCCAGTCCGTAAAAAGAAGAAGTATTACTGTATTTATATAAAGGCAATAACTGGAATCCATTCAGGTATTCGGTTGCCAGTACTGATTCGTTTCCATTGAAATGCTGGTAGTCGGGAATGTCCACATGTTTCCGGCTGATAAAACCCCCGATCCCCAGCCGGTAACTGAATTTTCCCTTTAACCTGAAATTGATATCGTCCTGGATAGTGAATTTCCATTTACTGAAATCGGCATCACTGCCCAGGATGTTTTTAAGGCCGGCAATGTATTGTAAATTAAAAACCGGGTATTTGGAGCCTACATTGATCTTTCGATCCACCAACTCGATATACCTTGTCCCGGGTTGCCAACCCAACCTGAATAAAACAGTAAAAGACTGGTGACGCTGGAAATTCTGGGGAACCAGGTCACTGGGATAGTTCGGCGTATATTCTCTTCCTTTGATATCCCTCCATGTATAGGTTGTATTATTTTCAAGCGGGATCCTGTCCTGGTACTGAAATCCGGCTGTCCATGTAAAACCATGCCCGATCCCTTCCCTGAATGAGCCCCGGAAATACCAGGCTTCATAGATCTTCAACCTGTTTCTTTCGCTGAGCAGCGATGAAAGTGTATTTCCTCTCGGGCCGATGGGACTATTATTATTATACTGAAAAACTCTCTTCCCCCCGGACAGTTGAAAAGACCGGGCATAATTCTTTCCAAAATGATAGAAGAATGTCAGGTGTGCATTAATATGGTGATTCAAAAAACCATACCGGACGGTGGGTGCCAGTGTAATGGATCTCCTACTGACCGCACTACTATCCAGTCTTTTTGACCAGCTAAAGCCGGTATTCAATACCAGGCCTTCGACTACATTAAAACTGAATTGATCGATCAGGGGTTCTACTGCCAGGGTTTCCCGGCTATTCCTGCTGACAAATGTTTTTCCAAATAATAGCAAACCCATGACCTTCACTTTATTCCGTGTTTTGGTAATCGAATCGATATAATGAGGATCCTTCCGGGCCAGTTCCATGCTGTCCTTACGGTTATAATCTGCTACCTCATCTGCCTGTAAAGGAACGGGCCGCACCCGGTCCCAGTAAGCCGGTGTCTTCTTATTTGAACTATCCGTGTATTTTAATATAGTAGTATTAAAATCTTTTTTGGTAAACCCCGGATTGATCCTGAAATCTGAATAGATATTAATAAAGCTGCCATCGACATTGATACCAAAAAGACTGGCAGCCGGGTACATCACCTGGCTGGCAATCGCCCAGACTTCATTGGTCACCGGCCGGTACAATTGTTCTATTTTAAGTGTATCCACAAACTCCATCTGGGATTCCTTCGTGAGTAACAGATCAAGCGAATGGATCCTCCATTCATCTTCCACTATATTGATGTAGCCATTGAATAAAGGCTCATATTTCCGGCGCGGCTGAACGCGGATGCGGTTTACCTGCTTTCCATCTTCATAAAAAGCACCTTCATATTTATATTTATAGTAATTCATGGCATTTTCTGCGATGGGAGAAATAAAACCGCGTGGATTCAGGTTATTGCCAATGAATACATTGTTATCATAAAAAGAAAAAAACTTTGGCGCGCTGAGGCCAAACCCATCACTCTGACCACTTACGCGGGAGGAGATCACTTCTATTTTTTCTTTATTGGGCTTGTCAACACTATACCGGGAGATCGTTTCAGAAAGAAAAACCATCTTATCCTTGCTGGTATCCAGGTCGCCAAAATCGATTTTCTGTCCCAGGAATCTTTCAGGATATTTTTTTACCCGTAGTTGGCCTTTCGTATACACTTCACACTGGAACTGGTTCAATTGACGCTGGTAGAAAGTTCTTTTCCGTATTGCATTCCTGATGATCTCAAGGGCGGGATTTTCACC
>DATINK010000265.1:0-2885 GCA_035474355.1 Chitinophagaceae bacterium
AATCCTTTTGATTCGATGGAAAAAGCCATCGTGGAAGCTTATCAAATCCAGCATAAAGCAGTTCCGGATACTCCGCTTACAATGACCTATGAATATCCTCTTGAAGGACATCCTCCTATGATGACCCATGTTTACGAATTCAATGGAAACAAGCTGGTGGCAGCAAAAGGTGCGGCAGAACGTATTATCCGTCAGTGCCATCTTTCCCAAATTGACATTGAGAAAACAGTTGCAAAGATCAAATTACTTTCTTCCAGCGGGTACCGGGTTATTGGAGTAGCCAGTGCCACTTTTACGGGACCTGAATTGCCGCTCAGCCAGGATGATTTCGACTGGCGCTTTGAAGGCTTACTTGCATTACAAGATCCTCCCAAACAAAATATCTCCGATGTATTTCGCCATTTTTATAAGGCAGGCATAGAAATAAAGCTTATTACCGGAGACTATCCGGAAACCGCAATGGCGATAGCAGGTCAAACGGGAATCACTAATCACCGGAAAGTTATGTTGGGGGACCAGATTATGACGATGAATATTGAAGATCTCCGGCATGTAGCCAGGGAATACAATGTATTTGCCAGGATGTTTCCTGATGCAAAAGTTAAAATCGTAGAAGCATTAAAAGCAAATGGAGAAGTGGTTGCAATGACTGGTGATGGTGTCAACGACGGGCCGGCGCTGAAATCAGCAGATATCGGGATTGCCATGGGACAAAAAGGAACGGAAATCGCCAGGCAGGCCTCAGACATTATACTGACCGACGACAACCTGGAAAGAATGGTCATCGCTATCAGCGAAGGAAGAAGAATTTACAGCAATTTGAGAAAGGCAGTTAGCTATATCATTTCTATCCATATTCCCATATTGCTTACCGCGTCTTTGCCTGTAGTGTTCGGGTGGCTTTACCCGAATATATTTACTCCGATCCATGTTATTTTTCTTGAACTGATCATGGGACCTACCTGTTCAATATTTTTTGAAAGAGAGCCTTTAGAAAGGAATGCTATGAAATTACCTCCCAGAAAAAAAACGATGAAATTATTCACTAACAGGGAGATTCGTATCAGTATTTCACAAGGATTGGTGATTGCAGCAGCTGTATTGAGTTTATATTATTATTTTATGCAACAGCAATTCAGCATTGAACAAACGCGTACGATCGTTTTCACCACACTGATTGCCAGTAATTTGTTTCTCACATTTACAGCACGTTCGTTTGACAGAGTCGTTTATAAACAAGGCCAGGAAAAAAACAAGCTGGTCCCGGTTATCATCGCCATATCTGCATTTTTCCTTCTTGCGCTTCATACTATTCCTTTTGTGCGTGAACTCTTCCGGCTGGCTCCTATCAGTATCGGTCAATTCAGTCTATGTTTAGTCATTGCATTTGTCAGTGTGATATGGTTTGAATTATATAAATTAAGAAAGAAGCCGACCCGCCTGGCAACTGAAAAATAAAAATCACCTTCAACTCTTGCGGAAAAATCATCTCCGCTACTGATCAAAGTCAGGCAATCCGGAATGCCGGGACACTACTTTTGATTTCACGGTTTAATTACATTCCTAAATTCTAATTATTTTAAACTTACAAGGATCATGAAAAAAATGTTTCAGGACAAAGTAGTCATCGTCACCGGTGGAAGTTTCGGAATTGGAAGAGCCACTGCCTTTGCATTTGCTGAAAATGGAGCAAAGGTTGTGATCGCTGATTGCATGGAGGATTACGAAACAATAAGCAGTATAGAATCAAGAGACGGGAAAGCGCTTTTTATAAAATGTGATGTATCAGACGAAGAAAGCATACAAAATATGGTTGAAAAAACCATCCGGAAGTTCGGGAAACTCGACTATGCCTTTAACAATGCCGGGATAGAAGGACTTTCTGCACCTACGCACGAATGTACCGGAGAGAACTGGGACAGGACAATTGGGATTAATCTGAAAGGCCTCTGGCTTTGTATGAAATATGAAATACCTCATATGTTGAAAGCAGGAAAAGGCGCCATTGTGAATAACGCATCCATTGCCGGCCAGGTTGGATTTCCGGGGATTCCGGCCTATGTAGCTTCAAAGCATGGTGTCATCGGGCTCACAAAAAATGCAGCTCTTGAATACGCCAAAAAAGGTATTCGCGTAAATGCTGTTTGCCCGGGTGTTATCAAAACAGCGATGATTGACCGTTTTACTGGCAAGAATAAGGAAGTGGAAAAGCAATTTGAGAATATGGAACCCATCGGCAGAATGGGAACTCCGGAAGAAGTGGCTGCTGCAGTCACCTGGCTTTGTTCAGATGCTGCTTCTTTTGTTACCGGTCATGCCATGGCTATTGACGGAGGCTGGCTGGCACAATAAACATTTTTCTGATCATCTTTATTGGGCTGGTTTGAAATCCTGGTTAACTACAGGCAGTGCGGATGGAATGGTTACAACATTAAATTCATGTTCTGTTGCCTTATGACAACTATTGCAGGTATTGGTAAGAAGCATATAACTGTTAGTAAATTGTTGAAGGTTTTGCTGAAGTATCGCCTTGCTTACGCTATCTATTGCAGGATTAATCATTCCGATAGTCTTTACTTCTGTTCGTTCAGTATTGAATTTTTGAATATCAGCAAGCGATTCCTGTATTTCGTGTATTTCAAAATCAGCTAGTTTCCAGTTGCTGTTTATACCAGCAAACCATAGTTTAGCATGATGAGTCTGAATACTGCTCATCATTTCACCAAAACCAGGTTTGTAGGTATCGTCTAATTTTCTTTTCAGACTATCAATCTGTGCTTGTAATTTTTTAGCATTACCATTTGATTGATTGCATGCTGAAAAGAGAATGTATGATAAGAGATAGATCAAAGATTTCATATCGATGCTAATTTGCAAGACAAAAT
>DATINK010000266.1:0-4187 GCA_035474355.1 Chitinophagaceae bacterium
ATCAGGTCATCAGGCTCACAAGGAAACAATGACAGGAAGAAGTGGCTACCATAAAAACTATCAGTTCTCCATTATCAGTTATCAGTTTATCTTCGCCTACGAATAGCTCTTAAGATGATCAGCAGAAGAAATATCCGGGTGAAAGTGATGCAAACCCTGTACACGGTGACAGTTGTGGAACACGATGGAAAGAACCCTGTAGCCAGCGAAGGGAAAGAGCCCGCTGCAAAAACTGTTCTGGATCCGGATCGCGCCACGAAGCTGCTCTTCCAACACTTTGACCAGACACGTTCCCTCCTCGTTTACTTATTATATTACCTGACAGAATTAGCCCGTTATGCGCAGACCGACGCACATCAACGTGCGGGAAAACACCTGCCCACTACTTCCGACTTACATGTAAATACCAAAATTGTAAGCAATGAGTGGTTGAGAAAAATGGAAGAAGACCCGGCTTTGCAGAAGCAGTTTGCCAAAGAAAAACCACAACGGTTCGCTGATAAGGAGTTATTGCGAAGGATCTATCACCAACTGGAAGAAACGCCGGAATATATTACTTATACCCGCCAGGAAAACCGCGAAAGATCTGAAGAAAAAAATATCATTGAATTTATTCTCAACGATCTCATGCTCGCCAACGAAGCATTCGTGGCGCATATCGAAGAGAATTTTGTCAACTGGGATGATGACGGAGACATGCTTGTACAATTATTGGCGGGCTATATTCAAAAACCCGGTTCTATCCAATTCAATGCCATGCTGAGTGCCGACAAGCAGGAATTTGCCCGTTCCCTTTTAGTGACGGTGATGGAAAAAGGGGAACAGTTGCAAAGCCTGATCATTCCCAAATTGAAGAACTGGGACCCGGAAAGGATCGCCTTGCTGGATATGATCATGATGAAGATGGGTGTTGCGGAATTCCTTTTCTTTGAAACCATTCCGCCTAAAGTCACCATCAACGAATACATTGACCTCGCCAAAGAATACAGCACTACCCAAAGTGGTCAATTCGTGAATGGGATACTGGATAATATTCACAAGGACCTTGTGCAACAGGGCAAAATGCAAAAAATAGGATACAAAAAGGCTTAATACAAAGCCCACAGAGGACCACGGAGATGCAGAGAGCCACGGAGGAAATTCTCTGTGGACCTCAATGGCTCTGCGGTTCTCTGTGGCCAAATTAACCTTACATTTGCAGCCCAATAGATCAAAAGAGATAAGATCATGAAATATTTAATGATTTTACTGGCGATAAGTGTTTTCTCAGCCTGCCAGACCAATGACAAAAAAGGGCTTTCTGAAGAAGAAAGGGAAAAGGCGTTGAAGGATACTACGAATTATACTTCTCTTCAATGGCTGGATTCCACGACCCTTGATCTGGGCAAGGTTCCGGAAGGAAGGGTGGTTGAAGTAGCCTATCATTTTAAAAATGTAGGTGAGAAACCTTTAATTATAACCAGTGTGTCGGCAAGTTGCGGTTGCACGGTTCCCGAAAAACCGCTGCAGGCTTTTGCACCGGGAGATACAGGTGTCATTAAAGCAAAGTTCGACAGCAAAGGCAGGCCGCATGGGGAAGCCAGCAAACAAATTGCGGTCTATGCCAATACGAATCCCAACTTCCATGACCTGAAATTCAATGTTGAAATAACCGATAAACAATAACCATAGCCCGGAAAGGCTGTTTAAACTGTTCACAATGAGATTTATTTCTGCTGCTATTACAACGATCATCTCTTCTGTTTTTCTTTTGTCCTGTACGCCCCCTCCTGGTGGAGATGGTACAAAAAAAGGATCCTCCGGTTTCGGCGGTTTCCAGTTTATTTTCCTGGGATTGATGATCCTTGTCTTCTGGTTATTCTTTATCCGCCCCCAGGCCAAAAGAGCGAAGAACCAAAAAACATTTATCCAGGACCTGGGCAAAGGAGATAAGATCGTGACGATCGCCGGTATTCATGGGACGATCAATAAGATCAACGAAGACGGTACCCTGAACATCGAGATCAGCCCGGGCAGTTATATCAAGATCGAAAAAACGGCCATCAGTATGGACTGGACCAGTGCCCTGCACAAAAGCACTTCTACTGACAAGAAATAATGTTGAAAATCGGACTCACGGGTGGTATAGGCAGCGGCAAATCTGTCGTGGCCCGCGTATTTGAGATCCTTGGCGTTCCCGTTTATTATGCAGATGACGCCGCAAAAATGCTGATGAATACCGATGCATCCCTGAAAGCTTCGATCATTGAGCATTTTGGTGAAGAAGCCTACAAGCAAAACCTGTTAGACAGGAAATGGCTGGCTTCCGTTGTATTCAACGATCCTGCAAAACTGGAACTCCTCAATTCACTCACACATCCCGCTACCATTCGCGATGCGGAAAACTGGATGAAACGTCAAAAAACTCCTTACATCATCAAAGAAGCGGCCTTGCTTTTCGAAAGCGGCTCCGCCACTCATTTGGATAAAGTGATCGGTGTATCTGCACCCCGGTCGCTTCGAATAAAAAGGGTTATCGCAAGAGATGGGGTTACCGAACAGGACGTATTGAAAAGAATCAGCCGTCAACTGGATGAAGATGAAAAAATGAAACGCTGCGATTATATTATTTATAACAACGAAGAAGAGCCTGTGATTCCGCAGGTGTTATTATTGCACGAAAAGTTCCTAAAGGAGAAGGTTTGAACTGATAACTGAAAACTAATAACTGAAAACTGATAGTAATGTTCTTCCAGCACTATCAGTTATCCACTATCAGTTATCCACTATCAGTTATCCACTAATTTAGTTTCTTCAGCGCTTCACGGATCCGCCTGAACCCCTCCTCGATCTTTTCCATACTATTGGCAAAAGAGATCCGGATACATTCCGGGTTGCCAAATGCCGAGCCGGTAACCGTAGAAACATGTGCATTGTTTAATAAATACATGCAGAGCTCATCGGCGTTATTGATCTTTTCATCTCCATTCTTCTTACCGAAATAATCATGCACTTCCGGAAAAACATAGAATGCTCCATCGGGTTCGGGACAACAAAGCCCGGGTATGCTGGCAAGCAATTCCATTACCCTGTTCTTTCTTCTTAAAAATTCTTTCACCATGGCTTCCGTTGGCCTGAGGTCGGTAGTTAATGCGACAATCGCTGCCCGCTGCGTAATTGTATTTGCTCCGCTGGTGAATTGTCCCTGTAATTTCTCACAGGCTTTTGCTATCTCAGGGTTGGCGGCGAGATAACCCAGCCTGTATCCGGTCATGGCAAAGCCTTTACTAAGTCCATTGATGATAATAACACGGTCGCGGATATTTTCAAATTGGGCAATGCTCTGGTGATCCCCTTTGAAATTGATATACTCATAAATTTCATCAGAGATAATGATGATCTGTGGATGTTTGGCAAAAACGGAAGACAGTTCTTTCAATTCATCCTGGTTATAAAACGCACCCGTGGGATTGCAGGGTGATGAGTATATGAATAGTTTTGTTTTGCGGGTAATGCTCTTTTCTAATTCGGCAGGCGTGATCTTATAGTTGTTTTCGCGTTTCGTTTTTACCAATACGGGAATGCCTTCCGCGAGTTTGACAATTTCTGAATAAGTGACCCAGTAGGGTGTGGGGATGATCACTTCGTCGCCTTTATTGACAACGGCTAATACCGCATTCGCAAGGCTTTGTTTCGCGCCGGTAGATACAATGATATGATTGCTGGTGAATGTAAGTCCGTTATCCCTCTTAAATTTTTGGCAAATGGCTTCGCGTAGTTCCGGGTAACCCGCGACCGGGGGATAATGGCTCCAGTTATCTTCAATGGCCCTGATCGCTGCCTTTTTAATATGTTCCGGCGTATCAAAATCAGGCTCGCCCAGGCTAAGATCGACGATATCAAATCCTTTTGCCCTCAGTTCACGGCCCAGTTTGGCCATTTTCAGGGTTTCGGGTTCATTAAAAAGCTGCAATCGGGATGCTAACTCCATGCTGTTGATTTTGGTGCTCTTTGGACTCGGGTAATGGCAAAAATAATAATTCCGGTTGAGCAATTAAGTTTCTAAAAATCAAGGCAAAACAGCCCTGTTTTAATTACAACTATTTGGACCGAAAAAACTATCTTTGCCCCTCTTAAAAAAACCCTGAAACCCGTCCTTGCGAAAAGTAAGTCAAGGTCCTAAATTGTAAACCATCATTGTATGCAAC
>DATINK010000267.1:0-14297 GCA_035474355.1 Chitinophagaceae bacterium
CGAGGGATCTATATATCTTAAGAGTAGTCCCATTTGAATATTTTTTATCCCGGAATTGCCTGACCCAACGGATCCCCCTGATCGCATTCGTAAGAAAGACCTCGTCTGCTTCTTCAAGGTCATTTATCCCGATCCTGCCGGTCTTTACCCGGTAACCCAAAATTTCCAGTTGTTCCAGCACAAACCTTCTCATCACCCCCTGGATACAGCCTTCTGAAATTGCGGGTGTTCTTATTTCCCCGTTTTTAATGATAAAAACATTGGCAATACTGCTGTCGGCGATCGCTTCATGATTGTTAAGGACCAGGCAATCATCCCACTGATGATCTTTTGCATAGGCTGCCGCCATGGCGTAAGGAAGATAACTGGTGGATTTCAGATTGGCGAAAGCATCGCAGCTTTTCCGGGCCAGGGGGTATATATCGATACGCAAGCCTTTCTCATTCCATTCCGTCATTGTTTTTTCAAGGGGACTGGCTTCGATCAACCATTGCAGGGATCCGGGTTTACCCGGCTCTTCCTCCCTGGAAACGCTGAGCCTGACCCGGGCCAGGCGGGTGCATTCATTTCGTGTGCACAAATGAAGTATCTCCTGTTGCAATTTGGAATCGTTGAAACCGGGGGGTATTTCTATTTTCAGCGTGGCGAGCCCGGAAAACAAACGGTCAAAATGGTAGGCAGCCAGGAGGATCGATCCCTCTTTGACCCGCATGGTCTCAAATAATCCTTCCCCATACCGGAAACTGCGGTTGGATGCCGTTAGTGCCGGTTCACTGGCCGGAATGATCACTCCATTTAATGAGATATTATTCACCGGATGAATGTAAATAAAAAATGCCACCCGGTTTATCCCGATGGCATTCTACGGCTATTCCCCTATTCCGCTTCGTGACCGTAGCCCTCACGAAGAATTTATAAGCAGTGTGTGGTCTTAGTGTTGCTCTACCAACCCGGCCTTGACGGCATACATCACCAGCCCGGCCATGGATTTGGTACCTGTTTTGGTTTTGAGTTTGTCACGGATGGCTTCCACCGTACGCGGACTCAGGTCCACGATGTCGGCGATCTCCTTCGTGCTTTTCTCTTCACACATCAATTTCAGGATCGTAATTTCCTTTTCGGTCAGCTGCACATCCATCGGCATGGAAGCCTCGGTTGTACGTTTGGTACGCAGACCACTCAACAACGCCTTATTGGTAAGTTCGTTGAAGTAGAAATCTTCCTGGAAAACTGCTTTGATCGCGTCGTAGATCATCTCAGCACCTGATTCTTTGGTCAGGTAAGAGTTCGCGCCGATCTCCATCATTTTAGAGATCACGGAATGATCGTTGTGCATCGAAAGCATAATAACTTTTACACCGGGGTAGAGTTTCTTGATCTCCGGGAGGGTCGCGAGACCGTCCATAATAGGCATGGATATATCCAATAATACTACGTCGGGCTGGATATGCCTGAGGAGGTTCAGTAATTGCATTCCATTTTCTGCTTCCGCCACCATCTGGATGTCTTTGCGGCTGGAGAGCGAAGTCTTTACACCGGTCCGGAAGAGAGCATGGTCGTCGGCAATGGCTACTTTAATAACAGTGTTGGGTTCGTGATTTTTCATGATGTTGATATTGGTAAAAAAAATAATTCGGTTCAGTAATATTTCGGACTGCAAATTGGAAAAATCCTGTAACATATACCATAGTAAAACCACTTGATTTAATCCCTGTGGGATTTACTCAACCGGGAAAACCAGTAGCGCGTTTGTACCCGGCTCCGCGGGGGATCCTACGATGCAGGCCGTAAATACCACAAGTCGGAAATAGAGCAGTAATGCTCTTGTGTCCCTTCCCACGATTTCTATTTTTGTTTCAGAAAGTTGATTGACAGGATGACTCGTTTCACTCTCTCATCCAATGTCCAATACCGTCCAGAAAGTTATTTCCAAATCCTTTGTAAAAACCAGACGACACTCTCCCATCAATCAACTTTCTCTTTTTGTTTTCTTGTTTTTGAGTCCCGTTTTTAAAAAATCCAAATCCTGCTGAAAAGAAAATCTGAACCATTAAACCTGTCCTTATGATGTCCCAAGCGTAAGATTTTTTCTTTTCATAACAGTAACGTCAAAGCCCGGTCGCCATAACGCCGGGTTTTGTGTTTTAGAGAAAGTACGAAATACGAAGTACCAACTACGAAATACCCACTTCGAATGAGAACCCGTACTTCGTAGTTCGTATTTCGTACTTCTCATTATTTCATTGAATACTTGAAACTAAGTTGGATATAAGGTATATGGAATGGCGTAATTGAATTATTAGTTATAAAGCGGAAATAATAAATTTTCATGTTTAGCGCTTGCGAAATTTCAATCCCGATTCCCATTGAATAACCAAGCATGCCGGTTTGAATATTTTGCGCAACTAATTCTTGTACTAAAGCTCCCGGTGTTTTTGAATAGATACATCGCAAACTGATCCAAAAAATGCCCAGGTTATTCATCTTATTCCGTTCCCATGCCCCTGTCATAAAAGAAAGGCCCGCAGTAAAAATAAAATTGAAAAGCTGCATGTTTTTCAGTTGTGTTTGGGAATAAGCGTTCAGCATTCTAAAACCGGACTGGTATTGAAAATGAACAGAAGTAAGAGCAGACTTATCTTTCGACAGTTTATTATCTCCGTCGAAATAAATATTTAAAGTCCCGGTTCCCGGATTAATAAGGTTGGGAACGAATTCTTCATATTGGCGTATTGCAGAAAGACTATTTGCAGATACCCCTGCATACAGAGAAATGGGCAGATGAAATTTTCGGGGTTCTCCAATAAACAATCGAAATATCCTGGCTGCGGCATTCATTTGCCCGGTCTGAACGATATCAATCGATCCTTCAGACAGGATTTCAGGTTTATAAAAAGGCCTGAGAAGGGTGTCACTTTGGTCAAGAATTGAATCCACTTGTTGCGAAATACCCTGGAAGGTGAAAAAAAAGGATACTATCAGGCAAAACGTTTTCATAGCAACACATACACATGAGTAATTATTTCATAACGCCGATAAATCGAGTTGGGAAAAAGACAAGGGCATGTTGAATACTCCATGCCCCGCTTATTCAACCTTACTGCTAAGAAAGACAGTTTTACTGTTTGAAATTCTCTATAGCTTCTTTAAACTATCGATAAACCTGACAACTGATTCACTCGCCCAGTTCCTGGCCCCCGTTTCCTGTATTATTACTTTCCCTTTTTTGTCTATGATGAAAGTCCGGGGTACCGCTTCTCCATTATACACTTCCGGAATAATATTCTTCAGATGATAGAAAGGAAGCTGAGAATGAATAACCGTTGTATCAGTCGCTGTAAGTAAAGGGTCTTCCTTTGAAATGACCGCAAATAGTATAGAAGAATCTTTGGTTACATTGTATAACTGCTCCAATGAGTTTAATTCCAGCTTACAGGGTCTGCACCATCTTTCCCAAAAATTAAGGACCAATACTTTGTTCCGTAGAACCATTGAATCTAAAATCAATTGATTCTTAAGACTCATCAATTGAAGATTGTAAGATCCTTTCCCAGTGCTTATTCCTAATTTCAGATCAGGAGCCTGAAATTCCCCGGGGCTAAAATCTTTCGAAATGATGTACCCCAAAATAAAGATGCCCAGCGCCGTCGTTAAAAATCCGGAAAGAAAGCCCAAAAAGAATTTTTTCATAACATCAGTTTAATGACTGTCAAATCTTAGTATTTAATCGAGATCCAGACACAGGCTGCAGCCATAGATATATCGCAGTAGTGATTGAAAAAATTCAGAATACGGCATGATATTTTGCAAACCAAATTGGTGCTACAGGATTCCACAAGGCAATTAAAACACTCAGCCCAGCTGACATTACCGTTCTCATTTTGATCACAGTAGTGATTCTTAGGTGCCTGTTTATTGGCTCCCCAAAAATTGTATTTATCACTAATATTGCCTGGCATACCGTATGTGTCAAGACGAACAATATTATCCCCTTCGAGTTCTGCTTCTAACGATAGAAATCCATCGTAATTCAGATCGCGGATCCTTACCAATCCTGACTTACTGTTTTCGTCATATGCTGAATAATCCCTGTACATTAACAGATAGCGTGCATTTCGGGGAAGTTGCCGGTATGTGTTACTCACTTTTATAGCTGAAACCTGGCCTATATTTCTTCCTGCTCTTCCTGGTTCTGTTGAAACCAATCCAATATTCAGGATGGAGACTTTAATTCCCTGGACATCCTCGTAGGTCACAAAGCTCCTTGAAAGGTCTGCTTGTGCATTGATAACAAATCCTGACTTTTCCTTAACCCATTTAAAATCGGTCGAATTCAAAAATTCTTTTAACAATGTTTGATTGTCTTGTGATCTTCCTGAAAAAGAAGCAATCACAAATAAAACAGATAATACTTTTTTCATGGCTATACTTTAAATTGATCACCTACTCTTTTTCACCGGTTTTCGGTATTCCCGTATCATTGGCCAACTGATGATCAAATCTATAAGCAATCCCAAGGCAATTCCAAGGTGAAAAAACAGATTTTTTTAAAGATTAATCTTCCTTTATTCCCAGAATTCCTCAATTTAATTGGAGTAATTGTGGCAGGGCCCAGGCGTTTTTCTCATTCAAAAATCTTTCGACTCTAACACTTTGTATCTCAGGGCTCACGCTCTATTTCCACTAAAAAAAATACCACTAACTGGTGTACCAAATTGAAAGGGCCGTTTTTTTCTCATTTTTTGACGTTTTTTTCTTTCACTTTTAATTCCTAACTAAAAATTGATAATTATTACCTTTCTCTTTATGGCTTTTCACTGGCAATATTATTTTCAGTTTAACGCAGATCATTACTACTTGCCATACTTTTACCTCTCTTCATTGTTAACAGCAATTATAACTTGTTTAGTATTTTTAAAAAAAAGCAGACTCCCATGGGTGTTTTTGATCTACCTTCTAGTTGACCTCATAATTTATCTTGTTGATGTTCTTGCAGCTTATTTTTTTCCATTTACAAAATCTGAAAATGATATTCTAATTGAACAAACAAATGTAATTGTTGCTTTTATTGAACTTAGTGTCTATTTCTATTATTTTAATAAATTAAATCAGAGTAAAAAATTAAAATGGTTCTTTAAGTCTGCCTATGTGATTTACTGTCTCATGACTGTTCTCTATACAATAAACCTCATCAAGATTTTTAATTTTTTTTCAATACTTAGTTTTTCAAAAATCATTGGTGCTCTGGAATTTGTTTTTCTGTTATTCCCATGCATCATTTATTTTTCTGAAATATTTAATAGCGAGCCCCGAGAGGTTCTTCAAGAGAAACCAAGCTTTTGGATTGTAATTGGAATTTTCATCTTTTCAATATCATCAATCCCATATTACCTTATTAACTATTACTTAACCTTAAACCACTACAAATATTTACACGAGATTGATTCCATATTTTTCTATATTCCAATTGCCCTAAACTATTTCTTTTTATCAAGAGCATTTTTATGCAAAAAGCAGCTGACAGTATAGCCGTGTTCTTAATCGTTACAACATGTGTTATCTTAACTCTTGCGGCGTTTATATTTACTCTTATATACTTGTATCGGAAAAGACAAGTGCGCTATTTAAAAGATGTTGAACAGTTAAAATCTGATTATGAAAAGAACTTATTGAAAACTCAACTTGAAATTCAAGAACAAACATTTCAAAACATTTCAAGAGAGATTCACGATAATATTAATCTTTCGCTGACTATAGCTAAGCTCAACTTAATAACACTAGAATCTTCTAATGGGCAAATTGCAAACGAAAAGCTTTTGCATTCAATAGATTTTGTAAGCAGAGCGATCTCAGATCTAAGTGATATATCAAGAAGTTTAAATTCAGAAATTATCACTGAGCAAGGATTAATAAAAGCGCTCGAAGTGGAAGTAAGAAATATGAAGAAACTTGGTCGACACACTATTACATATGAGATCACAGGCAATACAGCATATCTTGATGCTCAAAAAGAGTTGTTTATCTTTCGAATTGTTCAAGAAAGCTTTAATAACATCTTAAAGCATGCAAATGCAAAAAATATCTTACTGGCATTACATTATACTACGCATAGTATCGATATTTCAATAAAGGATGATGGAGTAGGGTTCAATTACAAAGAAGAAACCAATTCTCTTAAAAAAGGAAAAGCAGGCTTAAGGAATATTCAGAAAAGAGCTTTCTTGTTAAATGGGATATGTAAAATTGATAGTACAAAAAATTGTGGTACCCTAATTAAAATTTCAGTGCCATTTTGATGGTTAACGAATCAAAAAATAAAATAAAAGTTGTATTAGCAGATGACCACGTTCTCCTAAGATCAGCTTTAGCATCTTTGATTGATAGTTTTGAAGATTGTACTGTAGTTGCACAAGTTAGTAATGGGCAAGAGTTAATTAAATCATTTGAATTAGGAATTAATCCCGAAGTTATTTTGCTTGATCTTAATATGCCAGTTATGGATGGGGTCGAATCAGCAAAATGGCTTCAGGTTAATCATCCTGAGATTCATGTTTTAATGTTAACAATGTACGATTCGGATCAGTCCCTTATTAGGTTATTGCAAGTTGGTGTTAAAGGATTCCTGAAAAAAGATATCCATCCTTCTGAGTTGCATTTTGCACTTCAATCTGTTATGCAGTCCGGGTTTTACTACTCTCATAATACAACTGGGCAACTCGTAAACTTATTTAGAAAAAAACCAGACAACCCAAATTTCCTGGAAAAAATGATGCTAAATGATAACGATATTGCTTTTCTTAAATTAGCCTGCACCGAACTAACTTATAAAGAGATTGCGATGAAAATGAATTTAAACCCAAGATCAGTCGATAATTTACGCGATCATCTTTTTGAAAAACTTTCCGTCAAGAGCAGAGTGGGTCTTGCCATGTTTGCAATCCGGCATGGATTAGTTTCAATCTAATATAAAACTTAGAGGTCAGTTTTTTCGCAAACAATATATGCCCGAACATCCCCCGGTTCAAATATCTTTTTCCCGGGGATGCTATATGCTTTTTTGAGTATCAGCCCTGTTTTATTTGACATTGCTTCAATGTCTGCAATGGAATAAATATAATCTATCCCTTTTTTAATTTCTGAAACGCCATGATCATTTACCATGACACTTTCCGTTTCAATACGCGTGGGGCCCGATAATAATTTACTCTGTGACCGGAACTGGATACCTGCAATTTCGCTGGAACTGTTTTCCCTGAATTTTTCAAGGGCTATTTCAGCAAGCGACCAGGAATTGATAAGAAAATGTCCCCCCGTTTTTAAATGAGCTGCAACACGGGTAAAAATTTTCATCACGTCTCCCCCATTGAAAAAATTTAAACTGTTGCCCATACAAATGGCAAGGTCAAAAACTCCGCTTGCCTGGAAGTCCAGTATGTCATTGGTCAGGACTTTGACGGGCAGGTTTTCGCTTCCTGCCACCGCAATGATCTCATGTGTATAGTCACCCAGGTTATCAATGGCAAGCACTTCTATTCCCCGCCTTCCCAATGCGAGCGCGTGACGGCCATATCCGCACATTAAGTCGATCACTTTCATGCCCGGCTGTAAATCAAAATAGGCCAGCATGAATTCAATTTCCTTTTCGGTCAGTTTCTCCGGGATCATCGCACGCCAGATATCCTTATAACTTCCGTCAAAGAATTGGTCATTGACATTGGGCATACACGTATGTATAGCTGTGTAAACAGAAAGAAGCCAAAAATAATGATTGTAATGTAGAATAGCCTATTCCAGCAGTTTATTCCGCATGGCATACATCACCAGGCCTGCAATGGTCTTGGCACCTACTTTTTGTTTCATATTCTGGCGGATGGTCTCTATCGTTCGCGGGCTAAGGAATACCTCCTTGGAAATTTCTTCTGTGGTCTTATCCTCGGCGATGAGCTTCAGGATGCGGACCTCTTTTTCAGAAAGCTTGACCGGGTTGGGGTAGAATTGCCTGACGGTCTTTTTATGCTGGAGTTTGAGCAGAACGGCTTTATTGACCAGTTCATTGAAATAGAAATCATCATTCATACAGGTCAGGATGGCCTGGTAGATCTCTTCAGGGTCAGTTGTCTTCGTGAGATAGGCATTGGCGCCCATTTCCATCATCTTGGTGATCATCTCCTGGTCATCATACATGGTAAGTACAATGATCTTGAGTGCCTCGTATTCTTTCCGGATCAGGCTGATGGCATTGATCCCGTCTATTTCCGGCATCCGGATATCCATGAGTATTACATCGGGTAATTTGAGCTGTAGTTTATGCATCAGGTCCTTTCCATCCTCGGCCTCCCAAAGGATCTTGAGATAATCCTTGTCGCGAAGAGCCATCCTGATGCCGTCGCGAAAGATCTTGTGATCGTCGGCAATCGCCACCTTTATTTGCTGGGCAGTCATGAAGTATTGGTTTTAAATTGGATTTCTACTGGATCGTTTTCCTATAGGTTGTGATATAACGTAAAAGTACTCCATTTTAGTTTGCAGGCTGAAGAAACGGATCAGCACTCATTTTTTGCGAAGGCGATGCATGAAAAAAAAC
Source organism: Chitinophagaceae bacterium (assembly GCA_035474355.1). GTDB lineage: Bacteria > Bacteroidota > Bacteroidia > Chitinophagales > Chitinophagaceae > DATINK01. Next base: position 8,585 of record DATINK010000267.1, read on the forward strand.
AACTATTTCAATTTATAAGTGTATTTCCTATCAACAGCAACGTATATTTTCATTTTCCTATCGGACTTCCACGGCACACTCAGTATTTGCCGAATCCACCTGCGCTGGGATAATTGCTATTGTATCTGAATGGGCCCGGATTTATTTTTGCTGCAGTTGATTGGCGGAGGATCAGCCCCTCAAAATCGTCCAATGTCCTTGAAACCGTCCTAACTTGATTTCTAAATCCTTTGAAAACCGATAGCGAAATCCAATGTCAATCAACTCTTTTAAAAAGTTCTTCATTTCCCCGGGTTTCATGAGGCCAAAACCCTCCACTTTCTGAGGAATCCCTTCCTCAGCCCGGTTTGGCTTTTCCACAGATGTTGATAACCTCCGATTTTTGCGTGGTTTTTCCACGTATCTTCCCTAGTTTTGCCTTAGTAAATATACGTATTTTTCATAGAATTTCTACTTTTTCTTGACTCGTATGTTTACCTGGAGAATCGGCCAGAATCCTTGCCCCTATTGCTTTTCAGCCAATTTTAAGAGTAATCACCTGTTTTTACACCCATAGCTATCCAGGGGGTAATAAGCAATTTTTATGGTTCAAATTAATTTGAAAAGTCTTAAAAACGTTACTGTTATGAAAAAGAATGCGATCATGAGAGCCTGGGACAATGATACTATCACTGTTTGGGAAGAATAACCCTTAACCGGCTCTAACCTAGAAAGATTGAAAAGTTTTTCTATTTTTGGACAAAGTCCAAATTATAGAAAAGCTTTTTTTTTATATAGTCGCCTTCTCATACCTTATCCTCCCTTTAAGTTTCCTATTAACCAAAGCAAAAAGGAGGGATTTAATTCCTTTAGTAATAACCATTTACGGGGTTATTTGCTGTGCTATGCTGGTTGCATATTTTGAACTCCCGAAGGACTTAAAGAAAATACATCATACTGTTTATACCTCTTTTGAATATGTCGCTTTTGCTTTCATTTTTGGTTATAATATTCAAAACAAGAAGATCCGAAAGCTGATTTTCTTTGTTTCAATTCTGTTTCTCGTTTTTCAATTGGTATTCTTACTCATTACAGGGTATACCAGGCTTGATTCATTATCAATCGGGGTAGAAACGATCCTTATCCTTATTTATATCTTCTTTTTCTTTTATGAATCAGCTAAAACAACAAATACGCAATACATATATAATCATTATTGTTTTTGGATAGCGGTAGGTATACTTATATACCTGGGTGGTTCATTCTTCTTTTATATTTTATTTGGACAGCTCACAAAAGAACAAGTAGATACATTTGGAAATTTAACTTTCTTAGCTGAATTGATAAAAAATGTACTATTTGCTCTTGCAGTATTTATGTACAAAAGATATCCGATGCAAAATGTTAACCAGAAACAAGAACCAGTGCCATTTTTAGATATGATATAAAATATCCATCCCCCTTTAAATTATGTTCTTCCTACAAGCCAACAACCAACCCGGAGTATCCATCGTGCTCTTCCTAGGCACCCTGGGCATGGTGGTACTTGTGGTAAGCCTGATCGTATTTATCATTTTTCACCAGCGAAGGGTGATCCGTTACCAGAACAAACTGCAGTATATGGAGCAGGAACAACAGAAGATCCTGCTGAACGCCTCCATCAAACTCCAGGAAGAAGAACGGCAGCGCCTGGCTGCCGACCTGCACGACGACGCAGGCCCATTATTGGCCACAGCCCGGCTCTACTTAAACGAGAATCTCGTGAACCAGGACAAGGCAACCCAGTTACAGTCGATCTTCCAGGCCCGGCAGATCATCGATGACACCATCCAACTGGTTCGTAATATCAGCCATAGCCTGATGCCCCCCACCCTGAAGAATTTCGGGCTGGAATCCGCCATCAATGACCTGTTCTCCAAGATCAGCGGATCAGGTACCATCAACGCCAGCAGCCGTTTCCATGAATATAAAGACCGCCTGAAAGGAGAAAAAGAACTGATCATCTTCCGCGTGGTACAGGAATTGATCAATAATATCCTGAAACATAGTGCGGCCAGCTTTATTCACCTGACGCAAAATATTCACGGAGATAAATTCTACCTGCGCATCCACCACGATGGCAAGGGAATTGTACAATCAGACTTCGAAAAACTGAATAAAAGCACCGTGGGGCTCGGACTGAAGAACATCAGCAGCCGGTTAAGGGTGGTGCAGGGGAACATCAACTTTGAGAAAGATATTTCACAGACCTATTATAAAGTGACGATCGAAATGCCGAAAGATGAGCCTTATGAATAGCTGGTTCCCGGAAGAGAATCGCTAATTTTATATCCAATCTGATAACTATGGGAATCATTAAGGTAGCCATTGCAGACGACCATAAGATATTCCGGAAGGGAGTGATCCTTTCTTTGCGCCCCTTCACGAATATCAAGTTCGTCCAGGAAGCTGACAATGGAGAAGATCTCTTAGCCGGGCTCCCGGATTCAGAACCGGATGTGATCCTGATGGATCTGCGAATGCCGGGCAAAGACGGCATTGAAACCACGAAAGTGGTGAGCAAACAATATCCACAGATAAAAGTGCTGGTGCTGAGTATGTATGAAGACGAGCGATTCGTCTATCACCTCATGGAAAACGGGGCCAACGGCTACATGCTTAAGAATGCCGAACCCCAGGAGATCCGCCGCGCCATCATGGAAGTATTCGAAAAAGGCTATTACCTGAATAATTTCGTGAACCGTATCCTGCTCAAAAAATCTCATTCAAGACAGAAAGTTGTTCCCTCTTTAAATAACGAGATCACCCTCAGCGATAAGGAAAAAGACGTGCTGCGTTTTATCTGCATGGAATTCACAGCACAGGAAATAGCGCAGAAAATGGAGATCAGTCCGCGTACCGTGGAAGCTATCAAGGATCGTTTAATGGAAAGATTTGGATCTAAGAATACTGCAGGACTGGTGTTCTTTGCAGTGAAAAACAACCTGATCGATTAACTGATAACTGATAGTGGATAACTGATAATGCTTACAGAACTAAAAACTATCCGTTATCAGTTTTCAGTTATCAGTTAACTAAAACTGCATCTCAGGAATATCTCCTTCGACAACCAGCTTACCCGCAGTTTTAGACTTGATCTCATCAACAGAAACGCCCGGCGCTCTTTCGAGTAACTTAAATCCCCTTTCAGTTATATCCAATACAGCCAAATCAGAAACTATTTTTCTTACACATCTCACTCCGGTTAGTGGCAAGGTGCATTGAGGTAATAGCTTGGATTCTCCTTTGGGGTTGCTATGTACCATCGCCACAATAATATTCCTGGCACTGGCAACAAGATCCATGGCGCCACCCATTCCCTTGACCATCTTTCCCGGTATCTTCCAATTGGCAATATCTCCATGCTCACTTACTTCCATTGCCCCTAATACCGTCAAATCCACTTTACCGGCCCTGATCATTCCAAAACTAAGGGCTGAATCAAAAAATGCAGAGCCGGGTATCGTAGTGATCGTCTGCTTGCCCGCATTGATCAGGTCGGGGTCCTCTTCACCTTCAAAAGGAAAAGGCCCCATGCCCAATAATCCATTTTCACTTTGCAAGACCACATCCATGCCGGCAGGAATATAATTAGCAACCAGTGTTGGAATGCCGATGCCGAGGTTGACGTAGTAGCCATCTTTTAATTCTCTTGCTATGCGTTGTGCTATCTGTTCTTTGGTAAGCGCCATTTTTTTGGTTTAAACTTTCTTCCTGACAGTTCTTTGTTCTATACGCTTCTCATAATTTTCTCCCTGGAATATTCTATGAACATAGATCCCCGGTGTATGAATGATATTTGGATGTAATACACCGGCCGGGACCAATTCTTCTACTTCCGCAATGGTGATCTTTCCGGCCATCGCCATCAGGGGATTGAAATTTCTTGCTGTCTCTTTATAGATCAAATTCCCGGTGGGATCGCCTTTCCAGGCTTTGACAATGGCAAAGTCGGCTTCCAGGGCAAGCTCCATGAGATAGTCCTTGCCTTTGAAATTCCGGGTCTCCTTTCCCTGCGCAACTTCCGTACCCACACCCGCGGGTGTAAAGATCGCCGGCATGCCATAACCCGCAGCCATGCAACGGGTAGCTAATGTTCCCTGGGGAATCAGTTCTACTTCCAGCTCCCCGCTCAGTAACTGCCTTTCAAACTCAGCATTCTCACCTACATAAGAAGAGATCATTTTCTTCACTTGTTTTTGCTGAAGCATCAGCCCGATCCCAAAATCATCCACGCCGGCATTATTGGAAATACAGGTAAGGCCTTTCACTCCTTTCTTTACGAGTGCCGCTATACAATTCTCGGGAATACCACAGAGGCCAAATCCACCCAACATGAGTACTGCGCCATCACTAATATCACGAATAGCTTCTTCGGCGTTTTTTACAACCTTATTCATCCAATTATAATTAGAAGGTAAAATTAAGGAAGTACGAAGTACGAAATACGAAGTACGAAATACGAAGTTTACTGGGGCCGAATGCGAATGGGTCGCTGAAATTTGAGGGTTTCAGCAAGATTGCGTTGTGGAAACCTTTTCAGGATGGAAGTATCTGTTGGTTTGCCGGGTATGGGTAGGTCGATGGAAGCATTATTGCTTTTTGCGCTGATGGAATCCAAAATAGGTTTGAATGCACTGACGTGTGCCTGGTAGTATTTAAAACTTTTTTGAAATTCTTCCTTATTGGTATGATGCAGGCTGAAGATCTGTTCATACATTTTTATGCTTTCCATTTTCTGATCCAGGGTGGAACTGTCGGGGAATACATAGCCATTCAGCCATTGATCCGATCGCGACAGATCCCAGAGAACGGCCTGCATTTTATCCGGTGGGAGGACACCCCTGGGAATATGATCCCTGCTCCCGCAGGACATCAATAAACTAATCAATATAAGGATGAGAGAACCGGGTCTCATTTTATCTCTTTATAAGCCGCCGCATTGGTCATATCCAGTTTGCTGAGCAGGTCACGGGCCCGGATCTTCTGGTCGGCAGTAGCATGACTAAACACTTTTACCAGTTCCGTGCTTTTTCCCTGGAAAAAAAAGGGAAGGATCATCGAATTCGGATTGTCTGTATTGATACGGTTCAGGTGATTGAGGCAGGTCATGATCCCGTTCCTTCCCTGCTCCTCGTTCTGATAAAAAAGATCCATGCCGGAACGGTAATAATAATAGAGTACATCGTGCATCAAAGCAAACCGGTTATTATTCATGTTTTCCGCGAGCCAATAACGGTTACGCTGGCTTTTAAAGGATTCCCAGCCATCGATCTCGCCGGATTCCGGCGCATTGTTCACGATGTTCCATGCTTTTTGAAAATAAGGGTCCCCGCCTCGCAGTCCAAATGAATCATAATCAAAACCCAGGATGAGATAAACATAGTAGGCAAGGATGGCTGGCAGATTTGCAGCCACCGCATCATTTCCCTGTATCCGGTTCTCATTGAATTCGATGGGCTGGAATTCTACATAACGGAAAGTGACATTATCGTCTATGAAATTAATGATGGGCGAATCATAGGTCGTATTGAAAACGGGCCGGGCTGCCTGAACGGTAAGTTTTCCTTTGAAAATATTATTGGGCTGTGCATCGTCGACATGCAACAGGAAATTACACTGGATCTTTTCATTGACCTGGAACACATCGTTGGTCCAGCGACGGTTATTAATAAAATTGGTCAGGGCCGTTTGC
>DATINK010000268.1:0-13544 GCA_035474355.1 Chitinophagaceae bacterium
ACCTTCCATTTCTTCTGTAAGCGTTCAAACATCTTCTATTGCTTTCTGAGATTTGCGATTTTTTGCGGATTTATTTTGATCAGCGACGCAAAAGTGCGGAAAAATCATTCAACACCCTTTACAAAATTTGATTTGATTGATGCATTGACCAGTATATGACAATGCATTTTCATGAATTGAAAATAATGGGGTAAAATCCTTTGAAATGCAGGCCTGTAGCGGGTTAAAAAATTTTTAGTAGTCACGGTGTTTTATTGATTTCCTGACTTATTTTTGCACCCGACCGACGGATTTTATCCACATTCCAGCGTACAAATGAGTCTATGATTCCTTGTAAACCCATGACCCAAAAACCAGGACTGCTTTTACTCTTATTTATCGGATTTTCAATTTTTTCCTCTCACGCTCAGGATGGACAAGCCCTGTTTCAGCAGAAATGCCAGCAATGTCATAATATATTCAGAGATGTAACGGGTCCGGCCCTGATGAACCTGGAAGAGAGGGGACAATGGAGCGATCATAAGAAGATACTTGCCTGGGTCAATAATCCTTCGGCTTTCATGCTTACCGACAAGCATACCCAGGATTTGAAGGCCAAATTCGGGAGCATGATGCAGGCCTTCCCGGATCTGACAATAAAAGATGTTGATGCGATCGTTGGATACATCAACAAAGAAGTTGTCGACGCGAATAACAAACCAAAGGGACCATCAGAAGACACTAAGTCCGGTGGAGGTGGCGATAACGCCGTGATCTTCGGCGTCATTTCTCTGATACTGGCCATCATCGCACTTATCCTGATGCAGGTGAATAGTAACCTGAAGAAGATGTCAGATGATGTAGAAGGCATTGTTCGCCCGGACCCGGTTCCCTTTTACCGCAATAAAGTATATATCGCGATGATCGCGATCCTGCTCTTCGTTGTCGGCGGATATTATGTAACGAAAGGTGCTATCGGGCTGGGACGCCAGAAAAACTACCAGCCGGTTCAACCGATATTTTATTCTCATAAAGTACACGCGGGTCTTAACCAGATCAGTTGTCTTTATTGTCATGGTTCAGCCTGGGAAAGCAAACAGGCAGCCATACCGGCTGTAAATATTTGTATGAATTGCCATAAGGCGATCAACGAGTATACCGGACCTAAACTTTATGACGAAAGCGGAAACGAGGTCGACGCGAATGCACAACTTGCCAAATTGTATGAATATGCCGGGTTTGATCCGAAGAATAAATCCAAGTGGGATCCAACCAAAGCCAAGCCTATTGAATGGGTAAGGATACATAACCTGCCCGATCACGTTTACTTTAATCATTCGCAGCATATCCGCGCAGGAAAAGTACAATGCCAGACCTGTCATGGTGAGATCACAGCTATGGATGAAGTGAAACAGTTTTCTGAATTAAGCATGGGCTGGTGTATCAATTGCCACAGGCAAACGAAAGTTGATTTTAATTACGACAGTACAGGTGGAAATAAGTTTTACAGCATATACGAAAAATTTCACAACGACTTCAAAGCCGGCAGGATGGATAGTATAAGGGTCAAGGATATTGGCGGTCTTGAATGCCAGAAATGTCACTATTGATCTCCGCCCCCATCCCCTAAAGGGGAGCAAAAGGGAGGAGAAAAGTAATGATAAATTAGAAACCAAAATTTCCCCTTTAGGGGACAGGGGCATGAGCGAAAACAAAATTTGGCAAAGTTTCGGAGAGCTGAACGAACCGGAAAATTTTCAAAAGCAGCATGAAGATGAATTCAGGGAAGAGCTGCCTTTTGAAGGTTTTGATGATAAGGGTCTTGCTGATGCAAAAGCTCCCCGCCGCGACTTTTTAAAATACCTTGGTTTCAGTACGGCTGCCGCTACACTAGCAGCCAGTTGCAAAATCCCGGTAAGACACGCTATCCCTTATGCTAACAAACCTGAGAACCTGGTTCCGGGTGTTGCAAAATATTATGCTACTACTTATGTGCAGGATGGAGATGTGGTTCCCATTGTTGCGAAAGTAAGAGATGGGCGTCCCATCAAGATCGAAGGAAATGATCAAAGTAAGATTGCAAAAGGCGGGACCTCTGCCAGGGTGCAGGCTTCCGTGCTGGATCTTTATGATACGAATCGATTGAGATTTCCCCAGCAAAAAACAAAAGAAGCCAGCCTGCCGGACGGGCAGGGAAAGTTTGATGAAGTTCCCACTTTTGAACAATTCGACAAGATGGTCCAGGATGCTATGAAAGCGGCTACCGGGACTGTTGTATTATTAAGCAGCACGATCGTTTCTCCCACTACTAAAAAAATAATCGCTGAATTTCCAGGCTTACGCCATGTTCAATATGATCCTGTTTCTTACAGCGGTATGTTGCTGGCCAATGAAGCCAGCGGGTTCGGAAGAAAAATACCTTCTTATCATTTCGAAGCAGCTAAAGTGATCGTCAGCCTCGATGCCGATTTCCTCGGTACCTGGCTGAGCCCGGTTGAATTTGCAAGAGGTTATGCAAAGGGTCGCAAGATCGATGAGAAGGACCCGAAAATGAGCAAGCATTACCAGTTTGAAAGCAGGCTGAGTCCAACGGGTGCCAATGCAGATGAAAGATTTACACATCGTCCTTCACAAACCGCTGCTGTCGCCAATGCATTATTATCTGCTGTACTGGGAACCGCATCTGTTCCCGATATCACCGATGCAAAATTGAAAAAAGGAATAGAAAAAGTTGCCGCTGACCTGAATGCAAATAATGGCGCCGCCCTGGTAGTCAGCGGAAGCAACGACATGAATGTACAGGTCATTGTCAATGCGATCAATTCGAAGATCGGCGCTTACGGAAAAACGATCGATTGGTCGGCCCCGGTAAATTACCGCCAGGGTATCGATAAGGACATGTTTGACCTGGTGGAAGACATGAATGCCGGTAAGATCGGGACCTTATTGATTTATTCTTCCAATCCTGCTTATACATACCACGATGCAGAAAAATTCAAAGCGGGTTTGAAGAAGGTAAGTCTTACCGTTTCTTTCAGCGGCAGAATGGATGAAACAACCGAACTCTGTAATCATAGTATACCCGACCATCATTTCCTGGAAAGCTGGGGTGAAGCAGAGGCAAAAGCAGGCTATACAAGTTTTTTACAACCCACCATCTTCCCCTTATTCAAAACAAGACATTTCCAAACCTCTTTAATGAGGTGGAGTGGCAATAACGCCAACTACGAAGATTATTTCAGGGATTACTGGACTGCTAAACTTGGATCCACCGAGGCTTTCGATAAAGTATTGCAGGATGGCATCATTGAACCGGCAGATGATACGATGAGCGGCGGATCTTATAATGATGGCGCAGTCGCTGCTGCAGTAGCTGCTGTTGGCATGGGCTCCCTGGCTGCTGCTACAGGCAACGAGTTGATCGTTTATGAAAAAATTTCCATTGGTTCCGGCGCTCAATCTGCAAACCCCTGGTTACAGGAACTTCCCGATCCGATCTCAAAAGCCACCTGGGATAATTATGCAATGATCTCTATTCCTAAAGCCAAAGAATTAGGGGTCAAAGTGGATCGTGATTATGAATATTATCCTGAAAAACCGGTGATCAGCATCAAAGCCGGAAAATTTGAAATTGAATTACCCGTGCTGGTGATTCCCGGAATGAATGCAGATACGATCGCTGTAGCCCTTGGTTATGGAAGAAGTGCAGGCATGGGAAAAACAGCGGCCGGTGTAGGAAAGAATGCATATGTTTTCAGTTCTTTCAATGGAACGACAGTAAATTATCTTACTACCGGTGTTACAGCTACTAACCTGAACAAGAAATATAAAGTCGCACAGACACAGCGTCACAATTCTTATGAAGGACGCATAGAAGTGGTCAGGGAAACAACACTGGCTACTTATAAAAAAGAACCGGGTGTGATTCCTGAGTACCGCGAAGAAATGGCAAAGGATTTTGCCAGGAGTACCGGTGATTTCCGCAGGGAAGCGACACTTTATCCGCAACACGATCAGCCCGGCATCAAGTGGGGAATGACGATCGACATGAATAGTTGCATTGCCTGCAGCGCCTGTATCGTGGCTTGTCATGCGGAGAACAATGTACCTGTTGTAGGCAAACGCGAGGTCCTTCGCTATCATGACATGCACTGGTTGCGCATCGACCGTTATTTTATTTCAGATAGCGAAACACCGGATGACCTGAAAGGCGTGGTATTTCAACCGATGCTTTGCCAGCATTGTGATAATGCGCCTTGTGAAAATGTTTGCCCGGTGGCGGCTACCAACCATAGTTCGGAAGGCATCAACCAAATGGCTTATAACCGTTGTATCGGTACAAGATATTGTGCACAAAACTGTCCATTCAAAGTTCGTCGCTTTAACTGGGCCGATTATACAGGCGCGGATAGCTTCCCCAATAACCAGGATCAGAAGATCATTGGACGGCTGGATGATGTAGTACACCAGATGAATGAAGACCTCAGCCGTATGGTGCTCAACCCGGATGTAACTGTACGCAGCCGCGGGGTCATGGAAAAATGTACGTTCTGTGTTCAGAAATTACAGGCAGCCAAGCTTGACGCGAAAAAAGAAAACCGCGTTTTGAATGACGGGGATGCTAAAACAGCCTGCCAGACCGCTTGTCCTACCGAAGCCATTGTCTTTGGAAATTCACATGATAAAGACAGCCAGGTAACCCGTATGCGGGCAGATAATCCAAACCGGAGTTTTTATGTGCTGGATCAGCTGCACGTATTACCCAATATCACTTATTTCGAAAAAGTCAGGAATACAGAGGAGATCATAGAAACGGAAAAGCATGAAGAAATGGAAGCGGGTACGCAAGATGAAAAAATAACAGATTCAATCAGCGTACCATCGGCTATGCATGCGATAGATACAACACATTGATAAAAAATGGCATTACTCAGATACGAATCACAGGTCAGGCCACCACTGGTAGAAGGTGATAAAGACTATCACCAGATCACAGAAGATATCTGCCGGCCGGTAGAAGCCAAGCCATCGAAGTTGTGGTGGATCGGTTTCAGCATTTCCGTGCTGGTGCTTTGTTTCGGTATTCTTTCCGTGACAATGGAAGTTATTTATGGAACCGGCCAGTGGAACCTGAACAGAACTGTGGGTTGGGGTTGGGATATCACGAATTTCGTTTGGTGGATCGGTATCGGTCACGCCGGTACGCTGATCTCTGCGATCTTATTATTATTCCGCCAGGGTTGGAGAACAGGTGTTAACCGCGCGGCAGAAGCCATGACCATTTTCGCGGTGATCTGTGCGGGCCAGTTCCCGATCTGGCATATGGGCCGCGTATGGAATGCATTTTTTGTATTACCCTATCCCAATACAAGAGGCCCTGTCTGGGTGAATTTTAATTCACCATTGCTTTGGGATGTATTTGCGATATCAACTTATTTCACCGTTTCATTATTATTCTGGTATACCGGGTTATTGCCCGACCTGGCTACCTTACGCGACCGCGCTAAACGGAAATGGAGAAAATTATTTTATGGAGTTGCGGCCTTTGGATGGACCGGGAGTACCAAACACTGGCAAAGACATGAAGCACTCGCGCTTGTATTGGCAGGACTAAGTACGCCGCTGGTATTATCTGTACACACGATCGTATCCTTTGACTTCGCCACTTCCGTGGTGCCGGGATGGCATACGACCATCTTCCCGCCTTATTTCGTTGCCGGGGCGATCTTCTCCGGGTTCGCGATGGTACAGACATTATTGGTAGTCACAAGAAAAGTATTGGGACTGGAAGAATACATTACGCTTGAGCATATCGACGTGATGAATAAAGTCATTGTGCTGACTGGTTCCATCGTCGGTATCGCTTACCTGACAGAATTATTCATCGCCTGGTATAGCGGCGCGGCTTATGAGTGGTTTGCCTTTAAGGAAAACCGTGTGAATTTATTCAGTCCGTATGGATGGGCTTACTGGATCATGATGGGATGTAATGTATTGTCGCCACAGATCTTCTGGTTCCGCAAAATGAGAAGAAACCTGATGGTCACTTTCTTCATGTCGATCCTGGTGAATATCGGGATGTGGTTTGAAAGGTTTGTGATCATTGTTACATCGATATACAGGGATTACCTGCCGAGCTCCTGGAGCACTTATTACCGGCCCACGATCTGGGAGGTCGGGTTTTATATGGGAACATTCGGTTTGTTCTTTACCTGTTATTTCCTTTTCTCAAAATTCTTCCCGGTCATTGCGATCGCGGAGATCAAACATATTTTAAAACGAAGCGGGGAAAACTTTAAAGGAAAAATGGGAGAGCTGGAGCATGAAAGCGCGGAAGAGTTTGTGGAGAAGCACGGGCATGATCATGGAGCGTAACCCCCTGGCCCCCTAAAGGGGGTAATGAGTCAGGGAATCAAGATAGGAGTAGAAAATGGACACAGGATTTTTGTGATTTGGAATTTGATTATTTGGAATTTCTTATAATATGGCAGTTAAAAAATTCGTAGTGGGCAATTTCACAGACGAAGCAGTATTATTTCCTGCTGTGAAAAAAGTGCGCCGGGCAGGATACAAGCTCCACGAGGTGTTTACACCCTTCCCGATCCATGGGCTCGACAAGGCGATGGGTCTCCGGGATACGAGTCTGCATATTGCTGGGTTTATATATGGTATCACTGGAACCTGCACAGCATTGGGTTTTATTACCTGGGCATTGACGGTTGACTGGCGATTAAATTTTGGAGGGAAACCTTTCTTCTCCTTACCCGCCTGGATACCGATCACTTTTGAATTAACGGTATTATTTGCTTCGATAGGGATGGTGCTGACATTTTGTTATTTATGCCAGATGGCGCCCTTTGTAAAAAAAGATCATTTTAACCTGCGTTCTACCGATGACACATTTGTAATGGTACTTGAATGCACTGAAAAAACAAACGAAACGGAAACCGTCAGTTTCCTGCAAAATTTAGGTGCTGCAGGCGTAGCCGTTCAGTATAAAGAAACCGGCTGGTGGCTGGGACGTTACGATAAGAACAGGATGCGCTTTGAGAAAAAGACCGAAGCGGTTCATTAAAATATTTAAACAGCAATGAAGAAATGGCTGATCATATGCGGGATGGTGTTTATCGGAGCCCTGGTAACGGGTTGCGGTAAGGTCCGGCGCAGTACAGGTCGTGCTTATATGCCGGATATGACCTATAGCCGCGCTTATGAAACCTATGCTACGTCAACGGAAAAATTATTGAAAGAAAAGGGGATCTATTATAACGGTATGCCTGTGCCAGGTACCGTAGCAAGGGGTGACCTTTTTCCTTACACTTTAAAGAATGATTCTCTTGACTACAACGTTAAATCGTTATCCGTAAAAAGCCCGTTGGATCCGGCGAGTATTGATATGACAGAAGCCGAAAGATTATACCTGGTGAACTGTGCGATCTGCCATGGAACAGGACTGGATGGAAATGGCCCCCTGGTCAAAAGCCAGAAGTTCCCGGTATCAGCGGCCGACTTTCGCGCTGAGAAGTATGTGAAGATGCCGGAAGGCCAGATGTTTCAATCCATCACGTATGGGATCAACATGATGGGATCTTATGCATCGCAGTTGAGCAGTAAACAACGCTGGATGGTGATCGCTTATATTAAGTCGAAACAATCAGCCCAGGCAAGTGTCGCGAAAACAGATAGTACAGCAGCGCCCAAACCGAAATAGAAAGAAAAAATAAACACAAGGGATGTCAATACGGGAACAATTTATAATACCTAAAAGATACAGTACCATCGCCATTGTATTGATGACGATCGGTGTGCTGGCCATCATTGGCCTGTATGTATCTCACGGGTCTAAATCCGACCCGCATGAGCAAGCAAGATTTTGGGGAGCTTTATTACAAAACAGTGTTTATTTTCTGCTGGTCTGTAATGCTGCGCTATTCTTTATGTGCGCCACCACGCTTGCATGGGGAGGATGGCAGATGTCATTCCGCCGGGTCACAGAAGCCATAACTGTATGCATCCCGGTAATTGGGACGATCTGTGGCGCCATTCTTTTGTTGATCTGTTTCGGAAATAATCATGAGCTCTATCATTGGACGGACAAGGCCCATGTCAAAATGGATAAAGTCCTGAGTTGGAAATCCGGTTTCCTGAACAAAGGCTTCTTTGCAGCCTGGACAATATTTACCATTCTGGCCTGGTCTGCATTGGGCTGGAAGATGAGAAGGCTTTCGCGCTCGCTGGATAATAATCCTACTACTACGATTGAAGAAGGGAAAAAATACATGTGGAACAATACGGTTTGGTCCGCCATCTTTATTGTGGTCTTTGCGCTGACCGTGATGTCTTCGATCCCCTGGCTCTGGCTGATGAGTATTGACGCACATTGGTACAGTACCATGTATAGCTGGTACACATTTGCCAGCACGTTTGTAGCGGGAATTGCATTGATCACCGTGTTTGTGATCTTCCTGAAGAACAATGATTACCTGGAACTCACCAACCAGGAACATTTGCACGACCTGGGTAAATTCATGTTTGCCTTTTCAATATTCTGGACCTATCTCTGGTTCTCCCAGTTTATGCTGATCTGGTATAGTAACCAGCCGGAAGAAACTATCTATTTTATTAAACGTGTGGGCAATTCAGCATATACCAGTCCTTATTCAGGGTTATTCTGGATCATGTTCATCATTAACTTCCTTGCACCATTATTGATATTTATGTCACGGGGATCAAAAAGAAACTGGGCCACTGTTACATTCATGTCGGTACTGATATTGTTTGGTCACTGGCTGGACTTTTACCAGATGGTATTCCCGGGGCCATCACCGGATCATGTGCCGATGATTTTGTATGATTTTGGCGTGGCATTGGGATTTATCGGGCTGATCATGTTTGTAACGGCGAGAGCATTGAGCAAAGCGCCTTTGCTGGCAAGAAATCATCCGTTCATTAAAGAGAGTATTATTCATCATACGTAATAAACTATGCAGTCGTTTTTCGTCTTAGCAATTCTTGGTCTTGGCTTCCTGGTTACCTTCCAGATAGCCAAAGCCAGTGAATATGTTGCGGTGTTGCGGGGTGAGGCGAAAGCCCAGAAGCAGACGAATAAGGTCAATGGGTTCCTGCTCCTTGCATTTTTAATACTTGGATTGATCGGCGTGTTTTATTGCAATGAAAGATTGAAAGGAAAAATACTGGGAGTTTCTGCATCTGAACAGGGTGTGCATATTGACACTATGATGTGGATCACCCTGGCTATTACAGGTGTTGTTTTCCTGATCACACAGATCGCACTTTTCTGGTTCGCTTATAAATACCAGGCATCCGATGACCGCAAAGCTTATTTCTATCCGCATAATAATAAGCTGGAAGTGATCTGGACGGTGATACCGGCGATCGCGCTTTCCGTACTGGTTACCTTTGGTTTGATCTATTGGTTCAAAGTAACCGGAGATGCGCCCAAGGATGCGATGATCGTTGAAGTCACGGGTAAACAATTCGGATGGGAATTCCGTTACCCGGGAAAAGACGGGATACTGGGCAAGAAATTTTATAAGAAGATCGACGCGGCGAAAAATAACCCACTCGGGCAACTTTGGGAAGATCCCAATAACCACGATGATATCTGGATGGAGCAGGAAATGCATTTGGTCGTGAATAAGCCGGTCAAATTCGTCATTGGTTCCAAAGATGTTATTCACGACGTGGGACTGATCCATTTCCGTATGAAAATGGATGCTGTTCCCGGTACACCCACCACCATGTGGTTCACGCCCCGGTTCACGACAAAGGAAATGATGAAGAGAGAGAACAATCCGAAATTTGTATATGAAATTACCTGCGACCAGATGTGCGGGCGGGGGCACACCACCATGCGCGGTGTGATCGTTGTCGAGACACAGGAAGAGTTTGATCGCTGGTTGTATTCACATAAGCCGCAATATTATGTTGCCAACCCCGACAAGGACCCTACATTGAAATTAACAGCCGACACTACGCATAACGGGAATGCAGGAATTGTTCCGGTGTCGGGGCTGACGAAAACAAAAAAGTAGTATAACGACGGCCGCCGTCGTTAAAATAAAGGATTATGAGTGACGCAATGCATATTAACCCGGAAGTGGTGACCACGCACGAGGTTCATCATGATGAGCATCATGTCCATCATCACAAAGAGACCTTTATTACTAAATATATTTTCAGCCAGGACCATAAGACCATTGGCAAGCAATTCCTTATTACGGGTATTATATGGGCGATCATCGGTGGTTTATTTTCTGTCCTCTTTAGGTTACAATTAGGTTATCCCGGCTCGACTTTCCCCATATTGGAAACAGTATTTGGTCATTGGGCGGAAGGCGGTATCATCAAGCCTGAATTTTATTATGCATTGATCACCATGCACGGAACCGTGCTTGTATTCTTTGTATTGACAGCAGGATTGAGCGGAACGTTTGCCAATATCCTGATCCCCCTGCAGATCGGGGCAAGGGATATGGCTTCTCCTTTCCTGAACATGCTTTCTTATTGGTTCTTCTTCATGGCCAGTGTGGTAATGTTATCATCTTTATTCATTCAAACAGGACCTGCTGCCGGTGGCTGGACCATGTACCCGCCACTAAGTGCACTTGGACAAGCTTCCATTGGGTCGAAGGCGGGGGCCAATCTATGGATCATCAGTATGGCGTTGTTTGTGGTTTCATCTCTGTTAGGAGGATTGAATTATATATCTACCATTCTGAATATGCGAACCAAAGGAATGGGGATGACAAGATTGCCATTGACTATCTGGGCCGTATTCTTCACAGCAGTATTGGGCGTATTATCCTTCCCGGTTCTTTTATCCGGATTGATCCTGTTATTATTTGACCGAAACCTCGGCACCAGTTTTTATCTCAGTGATATTGTGGTCAATGGCCAGGTATTACCCAATGAAGGAGGAAGTGCGATACTCTTCCAACACTTGTTCTGGTTCCTTGGGCACCCCGAAGTATATATCATCCTCCTGCCCGCGATGGGAATGGTGTCTGAAATATTAGCCGTTAACAGTCGTAAACCCATCTTTGGATATATGGCGATGCTCGGGTCGCTATTTGCCATCACGATATTAGCCTTCCTGGTCTGGGCACACCATATGTTTGTTACGGGATTGAATCCTTTATTGGGTTCCATCTTTGTATTACTTACTTTATTGATCGCCGTTCCGTCGGCCATCAAGGTTTTCAACTGGCTGACCACGCTTTGGCGTGGAAATATCCGGTTCACACCCGCTACATTATTCGCCATTGGATTCGTTAGTTTATTTATTTCCGGTGGATTGACTGGTATTTTCCTCGGCAATTCAACCATCGATATTCATTTGCACGACACCATGTTCGTGGTTGCTCACTTCCATATTGTGATGGGGGTAGCGTCTTTCTTCGGCATGTTTGCCGGCGTTTATCACTGGTTCCCGAAAATGTTCGGGCGCTATCTCAATTCCACGCTGGGATTCCTTCATTTCTGGGTTACGATGATCGGGTCTTATCTCATCTTCTGGCCCATGCACTATGAAGGCCTTGCGGGGATGCCCCGTCGTTATCTTGATAAGAGCGGCTGGTCATCATTCGGTGGTTTCCATAACCTCGACAAGATGATCACGATCGTTTCAATCATCGTATTCTCGGTGCAGCTGATGTTTGTTTTTAATTTCTTCTATTCCATATTCAAAGGCAGGAAAGTAACGACACAAAATCCATGGGGAGCCAATACCCTGGAGTGGACAACGCCCATCAGGCCGGGTCATGGTAACTGGGAAGGTGAGATCCCTGAAGTACATCGTTGGGCTTATGATTATGGAAAGGATGGAAGAGAATTCATTCCACAGACAGAACCGATCGGGGCGAATGAGAGTAAACATTGAGGTATTAAATTTTAGATATTAGATTTTAAATAAGAAGGTTTGAATGAGTGAAAAAGATCAAAGATTATTTGCAGTTAATCAAGCCTTCGCTCAGTATCATGGTCGTTTTCAGCAGTGTGATCAGTTACCTGCTGGCTCCGGGCATCGTTCGGTATGAAACGAAGATGATACTATTGCTCTTTGCAGGTGGGATGCTGGTAACAGGAAGCGCCAATGCTATCAACCAGGTGGTGGAAAAAGACACCGATGCGTTGATGAAGCGCACAGCAAAAAGGCCGGTCGCGGCAGGCCGGATGAGTGTGGAGGAAGGTTGGGTTTTTGCGGTGATCATGGGTGCTGCGGGAATTTTTATTCTCGCTCATTATTTCAACTGGCTGTCGGCGATATTGGCATTGCTGAGTCTTTTTCTCTATGCTTTTATCTACACGCCGTTGAAAAAAGTGAATTCCATCGCGGTATTGGCAGGTGCAGTACCGGGTGCGATGCCCTGCCTGATCGGTTGGGCCGCGGGCAATGATCAGCTTTCAACGGGTGGATGGATCCTGTTTGGGTTTCAGTTTCTCTGGCAGTTCCCGCATTTCTGGGCCATCGCATGGCTGGCTTACGCGGATTATGCCAGGGCCGGTTTCAAACTCCTTCCTTCCAGGGAAGGACCAACGAAATTTTCGGCCTTGCAGACGGTGATCTATTCTTTGTTGCTGATCCCTGTAACGCTGGCGCCTTTTTTTACAGGCATGTGCAGTTATGAAAATGTAAAAGGAATCATTAGCCTGGGATTGATCATGGTAGCCAACCTGTTTATGATCGGAAGATGTGTGACGCTCTATAATAAGATGGACGCTGGGTCGGCGAGAAAAGTGATGTTTGGAAGTTATTTGTATTTACCAATAGTGTTGTTAGCTCTTTTACTCAGCAAAAGTTAGGCCCCCACCCCCTGAAGGGGAGCAAAAAGCGGGCATAAAATATTAAAATAGATTTTTGATAGTGATATCAGAATTGAAAATGTCAAACGCTCATCATACCCCTTTAGGGGATAGGGGCAAAAGAAAAATACACCCGCATAAGTTTACACTGTGGGTAGCGATAGGCAGCATACTGATGATGTTTGCCGGCCTGACGAGTGCCTTTATTGTAAAGAGCAACCAGGTCGGGTGGAGGACGATCGAGATACCGAAGATATTTTGGATATCGACGGCCGCAATTGTACTGAGCAGTATCACGGTGCAAATGGCATTACGCTCTTTTAAGAACGGGGAGATGAACGCTTACCGGTTACTGATCGGGGTTACCCTGCTGCTCGGTGTTGCTTTTGTTTCCTTGCAGTGGGTGGGCTTTCAGCAATTGTGGGCACAAAGGATCACATTCCAGGGTTCCGGCGCGGGCCAGTTCCTTTATGTGATCTTCGGTTTGCATGCAGTTCACGTGATCGGCGGAATCGTTGCGCTGATAGTGATGTTTATGAAAGCATTTGCAAGCAAAACCAGGGTATATAGTTCTGTACCGGTAGAAGTGGTCGCCACATACTGGCATTTTGTAGACCTGCTCTGGATATACCTGCTGGTCTTCTTCATCGTAATAAGCTGATAAATAAAAACGAAACTTAAATTTAGAAATAACTGACATGGCTAATACAGCTACAGCGCAACAAACAAAATGGTGGACC
>DATINK010000269.1:0-2378 GCA_035474355.1 Chitinophagaceae bacterium
GCGCTGCAAATGAAAGTCAATGATAAAGAAGAGTATTGTCCTTACAGTTATTATGCTAATTTTCTTGCACGAACTGGCAACTACCTGGAAGCGGAGGATTATATCAGGAAGATCGAAATCCTGTCTGTAGAGGCATCCGAATTTTTCAAAGCAGCCTATAAAGCCGATGCCATGGGATGTCGTGTAATTTATTACCTGTCCATTGGAGATTACCTGTCTTATATACACGCAGCCGAAACCCAGTATGATCATATAGCAAAAACAAATACTTATAAGTATCCCTGTGATCCTTATGTGGGCATCCGGTTAACCACGGCTGCCTATGCCAGGGAAATGCTGAAGGACTATAACAAAGCCGAACAATTGTGGAAGAGTCGTGATTCAGCAAACTATATCTGGGTAAATTGTAACAATAAAACTTATCCCAATAATCCCTACTACCCTATTTCTATCTACCCGGTATTCCTGGCAAAGCGGGGAAAACTGAACAAACTTCCCAAGCCGGTATCCTTTTATATCAATGAAACCGAAGCCCATTATAAAAGTTATAGTCAATACGCCGATTTCAGCATCAATTTTATGAAAGCAGACCAGCTGGGCTTTCTCGGGAGCCGGGATTACCCGGCTTTATTCAGTCCCCTCCTTGACCGTGTAAAAAACAACCGCGATTTCCGGGAATCAACCATCCCCTTCGTTCATTATGCCTGGTTTTGTACCCGCGATAGGAAATGGGAGGAAGCCGCCAGGACCTGCGCCGAATTATTCAACCTGAATACAGGCTGGATCAATGACGTGATCTTCACATTCGGTGAAAAAGCATTTGTTACTTATTATAATTCGAAACTGAAAGAGGGATATGAGAACTTTCACAGCTTTGTGAAAATGGCAAAAGAAAAACAACCTGATCTTTTTCCGCAGCTGGCAGGGCAGGATTATAATAATCTCCTGTTTACAAAATCAATTTCCCTGAAAGGCACAGAAAAAAGGAAGGAAGCCTTTCTTCGTACCAATGACAGCAGCGTCACCCGCTTATATAATGAATGGATCCTCAAAAAAGAAGCCCTGATCCGGCAATACATGAAATCAGATGATCCCATCCGCGCTGACTCTGTTGACAAAGTGAAGCCCGAAGAGATCAGGAAATTACAGGACCAGGTTGACCGCCTTGAAAATGAGCTGACAGATAAATCGAAGGACTTTAAAAAATACCTGCGTATCGATCCCCCCGATTGGAAAAAGATCCGGGATCAGTTGAAAGAAGGAGAAGCGGCCGTTGAAATGGTTCGTTTCAACTGGCGGGATCAACTTTACTACTCTGATACTGCCTATTATGCTGCGTATATCATTACCCGGTCAAGTACCAGCCCGGACGTCGTCTATCTTACCGATGATGCCACGGAGCTGGATGACAAATATTATAAAACCTATAAGACCAATATATCACTCAAGAAAGATGATCTTGTCTCTTATGATCATTTCTGGAAACCCATACAATCCAGGTTACAGGGGATCAGGAAGATCTACTTCTCCCCGGATGGGATCTATCACCTGTTGAATGTTTCTACTTTAAAAGATCCGGGTACCGGCAAATGGCTCCTGGATGAATTACAAATTCAATACACGGTTTCTGTTTCAGATATGGGCGGCCAGGTAAAAGAAGATCAAAAAATAGGAAATGCCGTGTTGATCGGGAGACCCCTATATAAGACAGGCATTGTTAATACAAACGTTCCTGTTGAATCGGCAACACGTTCATTTGTCCGGAATTTTAAAGACCGCGAAGTGCCTGATCTCCCGGGCACCGAAACAGAGATCGTTGCCATTAAAAATGAGCTGGAAGCCGATAAAGTTGCTGTCCGGTCTTATTTAAAGGAAAAAGCAACCGAAGATGAGATCTATAAATTGCATAGTCCCGGTATACTGCATATTGCCACCCATGGTTACTGGTCGCCTGCAGGAGAGAATGCCACGGAGGGTTATCGTTTATTCAATGCCATGGTGAATTCAGGATTATTGCTGGCGGGCGTTGTGGATTTTTATAATAAGCCTGATCTGCCTGATACGTATGATGGTATTCTTACTGCTTATGAAGCACAGAACCTGGACTTACAGAACACAACGCTTGTTATCCTATCTGCCTGCGAAACAAACCTGGGTTACCTGGATGCAGGCGAAGGCGTATATGGATTACAAAGAGCTTTTCGCGCAGCCGGCGCTTCCAGTATTATGACGAGTCTCTGGAAGATCGATGACAACGCCACAAAAGATTTTATGATCGCTTTTTATCACCAGTTCCTTTTAACCAATGATAAATGGCTGGCTTTTACACAGGCGCAGAAAACGATCAAAGAGAAATACCATGACCCTTTTTATTGGGG
>DATINK010000270.1:0-8875 GCA_035474355.1 Chitinophagaceae bacterium
AAAAACTTTTGATCAGCAGGTTCTTATTTTCACCACCTCCTTGTAACACGCCGCAACTGATACAAATGATACGTCCGAATTCAGCGTAGATTCCTGCGCGCGGGTAAATGGACGCAGGCGTTTCGGTTTCTTTACTACGGAGAAGGTATTGCGCCTTTGTTTCCCACAGCATCTTCCATTCTTCCGGAAGCTGATCATAGGATGGGTATTGAGGCACCGTTTCTATATCGAGAAAGAGAATATTATTGGAGGAATAAGCTGCCATAATAAGCAGCATAAATATAAATCAATGTACTGGCTTATAGCTTATGACTTACAGCCTATAGCTTCTCTCAGAGATACTTCTCCCCAAAGTTCCTCTTGATCTCTGCGAGGTAATCTTTGAGCTCCTGTTCTTTTTCTTTATGACAAACCAGGAGCGCATCTTTTGTGTCGACGATAATATAGTTTTCCAGTCCCTGTAAAAGCAAGAGCTTGTTATCAGGCATGTGCACCATGCAATTGTGGCTTTCCATCACCATCACTTTTTTGCCCACCACGGCATTTCCGAAATAATCTTTTTCCATATTATCCCAGGCGCTGTTCCAGGTGCCCAGGTCGCTCCATCCAAAAGAAGCGGGGATCACATAAACATTATCGGCTTTTTCCATGACCCCGAAATCAATGGAAATATTCGTGCACTGCGGATAGATCTGTTCGATAGCCGCCTCTTCGCGTGAGGTATTGAATTTATCTTTTTCGGCAGCGAATACCTCGTAGATCTCCGGCAGGTATTTTTCAAATGCAGAAACAAGGTTTTTTACTTTCCAGGTAAAGATGCCGGCATTCCATAAAAAATCTCCGCTGGCCAGGAAAGTATTTGCTAATTCAAGGGTTGGCTTTTCTGTAAATGTTTTAACGCGATAGATCTCGGGGGCCGCTTCCGTGTTTTCACGCTGAATGTATCCATAACCGGTGTTGGGATACCGCGGTTTGATCCCGATCGTTACAAGGGCATTGATATGATTGACAAAATCAAGGGCTTTTCGGGAGGTCCTGAGAAATTCTTCGGCTTCCAGTACCAGGTTATCGGCCGGTGCCGCAATCATCAGCGCCTTGGGATCTTTTTTCAGCAACTTGAAAGCCACATAAGCTATACAGGGAGCCGTATTCTTCCTCGAAGGCTCTGCTAAAATATTTTTTACCGGCATTTCCGGAAGCTGCTTTTTTACGATCTCAACATATTCTTTAGCGGTAACCAGGAATATATTGTCAACAGGGACCAGCTTGCTATAACGATCAAATGTGTGCTGAACGAGGGTCTTCCCTGTTCCAAGAATATCCAGAAATTGTTTGGGATAATCAGTTCGGCTCATCGGCCAGAAACGGCTTCCGATCCCCCCCGCCATAATGGCAACATAATGATGTTTGTTCATGCCCTGTGCTTTCTCAAGAAAGGCTATTTAGGATTTTAATTTCAGCCCCTGCGGGCGGCGGCAAATTTATAGGTTTTAACCCAGTCGGGCCCGCAAGTATTTTTATCAGTGAATTTTTGACGCCTTAATAGTGTTTAACCATTGATAGCGTGTAAATTCGCAGCCCATTAAACGAAAAACGAACGATATTAATATAGAAGGTAGGTTAAAAAATAATGATAACGGTGACTAAATAACGGCAAATTCAGTATCTTAAGAAACCCGCATGTTTTTATTAAGCGGGTGTGAAAGAAGAGACACATGGGAAAATCGGCTACAAAAAAAAGTGGAGGAGAAACCAGCAAGAAACCTGCTCCCGGCAACGGGAATGGCAAAGCTCCCGCAATAGCATCCGGTAAGAAGCGCTTTGATCTTCATCAGTCCCTGCGTGATAATTTCGGATTCGATAAATTCAAGGGTACCCAGGAGAAAGTGATTGAATCCTTGCTGGCGGGGCACGACACTTTTGTCATCATGCCTACAGGCGGCGGCAAAAGCCTTTGTTATCAACTGCCGGCCATTGTCAGCGATGGGATCGCCATTATCGTTTCCCCCCTCATCGCCCTGATGAAAAACCAGGTTGATTTGGTACGGGGGTATAGCAGCAATGACGAAGTGGCCCATTTCCTGAATTCCACATTGAATAAAAAAGAGATCAAGGAAGTTCATGATGACCTGCTTTCCGGCAGGACCAAACTGCTTTATGTAGCCCCGGAAACCCTGACCAAGCAGGAAAACCTTGAATTCTTTTCTGATATCAAAATTTCTTTTTTTGCTGTAGACGAAGCGCATTGTATCTCTGAGTGGGGACATGATTTCCGCCCCGAGTACCGCAGGTTGAGGGAAATGATGATCCAGATAAATCCGGACATCCCCGTGATCGCACTCACCGCCACGGCAACGCCCAAGGTGCAGAGCGACATTATCAAGAATCTTGACCTGCACAACCCGAATGTTTTTATATCCTCTTTCAATCGTCCCAATCTTCATTACGAGATCCTTCCCAAGATCAAAAAAGCACAGACGGATGAAAGCATTGTCCGCTTTATCAAAAGCATGAAAGTGAAAAGCGGGATCATTTATACATTGAACCGCAAGACCACGGAAGAGCTTGCCGATATATTGATGGCGAATGGAATCAAAGCGGTGGCTTATCATGCGGGGCTGGATAGTAAACTAAGGGCGGAGCGGCAGGACCTGTTCCTGAATGAAGATGTGCAGGTGATCGTCGCCACCATTGCTTTTGGAATGGGGATCGACAAACCCGATATACGGTTTGTGATTCATTACAATATTCCCAAGAGCATTGAAAACTATTACCAGGAAACGGGCCGCGCCGGCCGCGACGGGCTGGAAGGCAAATGCTTATTATATTATTCACATAAAGACGTTAGCAAGCTTGAACACCTGATGCGCGACAAGCCGCTGAGTGAAAGAGAGGTGGGGGCCCAGCTGATTAATGAGATCGTGGCCTATTCTGAAAGCGGAGTCTGCAGGAGAAAAGTATTGCTCAGTTATTTTGGCGAAGAATATGAAAAGGAAAATTGCGGTCATTGCGATAATTGCAAACACCCCAAGGAAAAAGTAGAAGCGAAAGAGGAAGCTATTATCGCATTAAAAGTTATCCGGGCGCTGGATGAAAGATTTGCAACCGACTATGTGGTAAAGATCCTGATCGGCAATCTTACACCGCAAAACCAGATGTTCCGTCACGATGTACTGGATGTATTCGCCAGCGGAAACGACAATGACGCTCATTTTTGGAACTCATTGATCAGGCAATTGATACTGGAAGGCCTGTTGATAAAGGACATAGAAGAATATGGGGTGTTGAAATTCACAAAGCGTGGAGAGGCTTTTTTGAAAAAGCCCAAATCATTCAAGGTGATCTTGAATCATCTTTACGATGACGCGAATTATGATGACGAAGAAGGAACAGAAAGCACGGAAGGGGAAGCCGCGGATGAAAAATTATATGCGATGCTTCTCGAACTGAGACAAAAGGAAGCAAAGAAGAAAGCGCTGCCACCCTTTGTAATTTTCCTTGAAACCTCTTTACAGGATATGGCTACGATGTATCCTACCACCATCGCTGAATTGGAAAAATGCCAGGGGGTGAGCAAGGGTAAGGCCATGAGATATGGAAAACCCTTTGTTGACCTGATTTCAAGCTATGTAACGGAGAACAGCATTATCAGGCCCGATGATTTTGTGATGAAGAGCGTCGTCAACAAAAGCGGCAACAAAGTTTATATCATTCAAAACACGGATAAAAAAGTTTCCCTGGAGACCATTGCAAAGAATAAAGGATGGAGGATGGATGAGATGCTGGAAGAAATGGAAACCATTGCGGCCAGCGGCACCAAACTCAGTCTTGATTATGCGATCAACGAAATGCTGGACCAGGACGACCAGGTGGAGATCATTGATTATTTCAAGAGCTGCGAAACCTCGTCCTTACAAGTAGCACAGGAAGAATTATCGGAATACAATTTCAACTGGGAGCAACTGAAGATCATGCGGATCAAGTTTTTAAGTGAGTATGGGATGTAAAGCGTTTTTATTCATTCTTTAAATATTTATTATGAAAAAGGTTATCAGGCTCGGTTTTTTTGCAATGATCATTGCACCTCTGTTTATTTCTTGTAATAGCAAGGACAAGAAAAAAGATGCAAACGCGACAGACACGACCAAACAGACGACAACGACCACCTCGACTGACGACAAGACGAACATGGACGATGTAACTGTTGCCCCCAATTTTTATAAGCTGGTGGCGGACTCATTGGGCATCCGCATGGTCGAAGTCATGTATAAGCCAGGAGATTCATCGGCTTTGCATTGGCATCCTGATTATGCTATTTATGCGATTGAAGGGGGTACTGCTACTTTTTACGCTAAAGACGGAACAAGAACTGATATCGTATTGAAAGCTGGCCAGGCATTGATCCATGCGGGAGAATGGCATAGCGTAAAGAATAATGGGAAGACCAATATCCATGTGATGTTAGTAGAACCCAGCCGCACTGGCGCAGAGGCTACGATGGATGCTAGCATGGATGCGGTAAAAGTGGCACCCAATCTATACAAAACGCTGGCGGATACATTAGGTCTTCGGATTCTTCAAGTCAATTATAAACCCGGCCAGGAATCTGCGATGCATTCCCATCCTGAACAAGCGCTCTATGTTACTGAATCAGGTACAGGAGAGTTTACTGATAAAGACGGCTCAAAGAAGGTAATAAACCTGACCAAGGGCATGGCCGTGATCGTTCCAGGCGGAACGCATAGCGTAAAGAATATTGGAAAGACAACTATGAGGGCAATCCTTGTTGAAGTAAAAAGAGGGATGTAGGCGTCGAATTATGAATTTTGGATTTTGAATTGAGTCAGCAAGCACTTTCGTTTCCAAAATAGGCTGTAATCGCTTATTTTTGCTGCCCTTTCGAAATTTAAGGCGGTGCGGTAGCTCAGTTGGTAGAGCAAAGGACTGAAAATCCTTGTGTCGGCGGTTCGATCCCGCCCCACACCACGAAAAACCTCAGTTTCTGCTGAGGTTTTTCTATTTTACTTCCCCGCCTCAAAACGCCAGGAACCATGAACGGCAAAAACCAGTTACTCCTCCTATTGCTACTAATTGGTTTCAGTGTATTTACCGTAGCCCAGCCTTTATATAAAGACAGATCTCAGCCAATTGAAAAAAGAGTTCAGGATCTACTGGGCAGGATGACGGCGGAAGAAAAATTCTGGCAACTTTTCATGATACCCGGGGACCTGGATCATGCTGATTCCACACAATATAAAAACGGGCTATTTGGTTTCCAGGTCAGAACAACCGGAAGCGCGGTTGAATTGGCGACCAAGATCAATTCCATTCAGAAATATTTCTTAGAAAAGACAAGACTTGGTATTCCGATTATTCCATTTGAAGAAGCCCTGCATGGTTTGGTAGAAAGCAAGGATTGCACGGTTTTTCCGCAAGCCATAGCGCTGGCCGCAACCTGGGACACCACCCTGATGGTAAAAGTGGCGAGGGCCATTGCCATGCAAACGAAAGAACGGGGAATCCGCCAGGTCCTGTCACCCGTGATCAATATTGCTTCAGATGTTCGATGGGGAAGAACCGAGGAAACCTATGGTGAGGATCCTTTCCTTACATCCGCGATGGCGGTTTCATTTGTCAGGGCCTTTGAGCAAAACGGTATTATAACCACACCCAAGCATTTTATTGCGAATGTTGGCGATGGGGGAAGGGACAGCTACCCGATCCATATCAGTGAAAGATTGCTGGAAGAGATCTACTTTCCACCATTTAAAGCATGTATTCAAAAAGGAGGTTCCCGCTCCATTATGTCCGCGTATAATTCTCTGAACGGACTGGGTTGTTCATCTAACCCATGGTTACTGACAGAAAAATTAAAAAAAGAATGGGGCTTTAATGGCTTTGTCATATCCGATGCTAATGCCGTGGGTGGCGAGATCGTTCTCCTGAATACTGCAAAGAATTACGGCGAAAGCGGGCAACATGCGATCAATGCGGGACTAGATGTCATCTTTCAGACAGAGTACAGGCACAACAAACTGTTTATGCCTTCCTTTATCGACGGAAGCATCGATAGTAACAGGATCAATGATGCGGTGACAAGAGTGTTGAAAGCAAAATTTGAGCTGGGGCTTTTTGAAAATCCTTATGTACCTATTGCTAATCGGGATACTAAGAATGATCTTAAACAGCTTGCAAAAAAAGCTGCCATAGAATCTATTGTTTTATTGAAAAATGAGAACAACGTACTGCCACTTCCTGGTGATGTCCGATCAATTGCAGTTATTGGAATGGATGCGAAAGAAGCAAGACTGGGAGGATATAGTGGACCGGGCACGAATAAAATCAATATGCTTGATGCCATCTCTCAAAGAGCAGGAACAAATACCAAAATATCTTTTGCCCCTGGTTGTGGAAGAATCACCGAGACATATAAAGTAATAGCAGAAGAATATTTATGGAGCAAAGATTCCGCGGGACTTTCAGGAGAATATTATAGCAATATCACGTTAAGCGGCTTACCGAAAGTTAGCAGGCGTGATAGTAAACTTGATTTTCACTGGACACTTTCCGGTCCCAGTCGCGCCATTGCATCCGATTTTTATTCCGCCCGGTGGACTGGCCAGCTTTTAGCTCCTGCCACCGGCACTTACAAGATTGGGCTGGAAGGAAATGATGGATTCAGGTTATATATTAATAATAAAATGGTCATTGACAACTGGCAGAAACAGACCTATCAAACCATACTTACAGATTATTATTTTGAAAAGGGAAAGAAATACGATATCCGGGTAGAGTTTTTCGAGCCGAATGGCAACGCACATATCAGGCTCATCTGGAACTACGGCCTAAAAGATGACTGGAAAAGGAAAATAGATGAAGCGGCATCCGTTGCCAGTCGATCCCAGGTTGCTATCGTGGTTACGGGGATTGAAGAGGGAGAGTTCCGGGACAGAGCCATGCTTTCACTTCCGGGCCACCAGGAGGAACTGATCAAAGCAATTGCTGCAACGGGAAAGCCCGTCATTGTGATTATTGTCGGCGGAAGCGCGGTTACTATGAATAGTTGGATCAGTAAGGTAAAAGGCATTCTCGATGTTTGGTATCCCGGAGAAGAAGGCGGCCCTGCGATTGCAGACATATTGTTTGGCGACAGCAATCCCGCCGGAAGATTGCCCATAACTTTTCCTTCTCATGAAGCCCAGTTGCCCCTTGTATATAACCACAAGCCAACTGGTCGTGGAGATGATTATAATAATCTTTCCGGGTTGCCCCTTTTTCCATTTGGATTTGGGTTGAGTTATACAAAGTTTGAGTATAGCGATATAGAAATGAGTAAGAAAAATATCCAAAGCCCCGGGTCAACGATTGTTTCATTTACCATAAAAAATATTGGAACAAAGCCTGGCGATGAAGTCGCACAATTATATATCCGGGACATTCTTTCGTCCGTCGGTAGACCCATTATGGAATTAAAGGGGTTTCAACGGATTCACCTGGCAGCGGGAGAATCAAATAGAATTTCATTTGAAATCACCCCAGAAATGCTTTCCATGTTGAATAATAAAATGGAAGAAATAGTTGAACCGGGCGATTTCAGGATCATGATCGGGTCTTCTTCAAGAGACATAAGGCTGAAAGAAACTTTAACGGTTACTTCAACTCAAAATCCCAGATAGGCCTGGCTCCCAGCAGGTGCTCTACAAAATAATTCCACTTCTTCTTCGTGAAATAATCATTGAACTTACCCGTATAGCCGTGATGCTGGCTGGGAAAGATCAGCATGTCGAATTCTTTATCTGCCCTAACCAACGCCTCTGCTAATTTGAAAGTGGCGGAAGGATTTACATTCTCATCGATCCCGCCGTGTGTGATCAATAACTTTCCTTTCAGGTTTCCCGCCATGGTAATATTAGAAACCTGGTCATAGGTTGAATCAACGGGCCAGCCCATATACATTTCCGGCCACCAGTCTTTCTCCATCCTGAAATCATGATCAGCTGAACTCGCAACGGCTACTTTATAAAAGTCAGGGAACTCGAGCATCGCGTGGCCAGCATCATAGCCGCCGGCCGAATGTCCAAAGATCCCCACCCTGGTTGTGTCGATCCATTTATATTTTCTTCCCAGTTCTTTTATTGCCAACACATGATCTGTCAGGTTCTTTCCCATATTCTTATAGGAAACATTGTGAAACGCTTTTGACCTTCCCGCGGTTCCCAGCCCATCAACAGTGATCACAATAAATCCTAATTCGGCCAGGGCCTGGTTGGAGCGGGTCAGGGAAGAAAGAAAATTCTGCGGAAACATATGTGTATGCGGACCCGTGTAGGTTTGATCGATGACGGGGTATTTTTTCAAAGGATCAAAATTGGTCGGCTTCCAGATCGCACCATAAATGGTTGTGACCCGGTCCCGGGCTGTTGCAGTAAAAATCTCCGGGAATTGATA
The DNA here is from genome assembly GCA_035474355.1 of Chitinophagaceae bacterium. Taxonomy (GTDB): domain Bacteria; phylum Bacteroidota; class Bacteroidia; order Chitinophagales; family Chitinophagaceae; genus DATINK01. Next base: position 8,449 of record DATINK010000270.1, read on the forward strand.
GTGCATGGCTTTCAATGCAGTTACATTGGCCACAACGAGTTCCTTTACAATTTTTCCCGTGTTGCTTTCTCTTAAAACCGAGCGCGTAGGTTGATCCGGGGTTGAAATATTATCGGTAAAATATTTTCCATCGGGCGAAATGGAAACATCATGATTTGCATTTTCCGGCGTTAGCAATGTTAATCCGCTGCCATCGCTGTTTATCCTATAAGCATGTTGATAATATGGATTCCGGCCGGATTCCTTACCACATGCAGTGAAATAAATAGTTTTTGATTTCTCATCTACATAAACTGCGCCGTTGACATAATAGTTTCCCCGGGTGATAGGTTGTAAACTTTTGTCCTTGATGTCCAGCAAATAGAGTTGCTTCCAGCCGTCTTTTTCAGAAGTAATGATCATCTTGCCCCAACTTTCCAGGAACCAG
>DATINK010000271.1:0-16366 GCA_035474355.1 Chitinophagaceae bacterium
TGCGCCTGCTGCGCCATGGTGAACGGGCCGGGCAGGGTGATCTTCGCCTTTCGATTCGTATTGCTTTTCAGAAAGACGAGATCCTGAACTTCGACAGCGCGGGTTCTCTTGATGGGCCCCGCAATCCTCGGCACCGGTTTAAATGTAATAGTAATTTTAGAAAAGGCTTTGCTAAACCTTCAATTGATTGACCAATAACTCTAAGAGCTTCCTCTAGAAAATCTTCAATACATAACTCCAGAATATTTGATTGGCTATTATACAAACTCCAAAATCTAGAAATGCTTTGATTTAATTCAGGAAACCATTTCACATAAGCTTCAATTGTTTGACTTTCGTTTACTCTTTTTGCTTCGTTAAAAATGTCCAAAATCTTCTGAATAAAGTCTATTGAATCTGGATAGTCTCTGTAAATTGTCAAATATGATAGCCAAGTCCCAACTAGATCTGGTATTGCATGTTCGTTAAGAGTTTTAGGATTTTGAAAATATTCATTAAATGAATCCACGATAGCAGACTTTACGTCATCTGGAGACATTCCAAATTCATAAAACACTGAAACTGGATTAGATTTTTGAAATTCAGAGAGTTTTTTTTCAAAGTCTTTCATTTGAATTTCGTTTGTTTAATGACTCCCATTGTTCAATATTGGCTACAAACCACAGCCTTTTGTTATCCGGAAGTCAAGACGGTGATTAAACTGTATGAGACAAAGTTATTCTGAGGTAAGTAAAATCTTAATTCCAGGCTTACTATTCTTAAGCTTACTCCTTCTTATAAGAAGCGGGTGTCGTTCGATAATTTTCATAACATAGTCTTCGGTAAACTTCGGGTGAACGTTTTCTTTCAATTTCTCAAAACTAATAGCAGTTAATTTCCTGGAAGATATGTAAGCAAATAATATTTGCAAATCCGGGTCGCTATCTATTTCAGGATTTCCATATTTCTTGTGTTCAACTTTAGAAGTGAGAACATTGGCATTAATTTTTATAATTTGTTGCTGTACTTGGGAACAGAAAGGGTCCGTTGCCGCAATAATATTTTTATCTCTTCTGTTCGAGTTATAATCCCCAGTTGTTACCCCTAATAAATCGGTAGGCAAATGAAAATCTGGTTGATCTCGTGGTTTTAAAAAGAAAACTTTGCTAATTCCTAGCCTTCCAGCAAACAATCCAGTTTCAAATATTACATTATCCCTTACAGTTGAAAAATTTGTACCTCTAAGATTTGTAATATCATCTGGAGAAAACACAAAAATTGCAAAATCAAAAAGGGTTAATGAATTCATTAGGGTTGTAATTGTAGAAACGGACAGCTTAAATACTCCTTGTGTCCAAATAGTTACTTCGGCAAAATGGTCTAGATTTTGATGAATTGCCTTCGCTACTTCAAGTCCTTCAGTTGAGGATCCTATGAAAATTCTTGGTTTATTCACTTTTGTGGAGCGTATCTTTTGATTTCTGCCAACTCGAATATAATCGCAATAAATAAAGCTTCAAAATCAGGTTGCCTAAAATATTGTTACTTGATTCTCATTAACTTAAGTATACCTTATTCTACCTTTTTTCCGCTAATATTGATACTTTCCCCAATAATGAAACCTTATCCTTTTTAAGGGGGTATTTGCCATTCCCTTTAACTATGTCCTTTAATTAAGAATTTCATAAACGAGGATGTAAGGTCTATTATGAAATCGATTTCCGCTGGCTTCACCTTATCATTATGTTTTACATAATTATTCTGGTATTTGCTATAATAGTCAAGGAGCTTATTAAACATACTTATTATTTCGACAGACATGCCTTTCATCTTTTGATAAGACGAAACATCTGCGATCTGATTTTCTAGGGACTTATTGTTTTTAAGAATTTGCTGTAGTAGAAGCTCTAAAGAAAGTCTCATATCATCAAGGAGATTTCTTTCATATATCTTTTTTTCATATTTTTCTATCGCGCTTAAAAAAAGCTTGTAGGAGTCAGAGAATTTTTGCAGCCAATGCTTTGTTTCAATGACCAAATCTGATTCAACTATTGTTTCTTTTTTTGATAAACTTTTGTATTGACTAAATAGTCTTGTTTTTAGTTGTTTTGCATTTACGTTATCTGAGAATTTGCTTTCCTCCAGAATTTCTTCTATAATTTCAAATTGTTGTTCAGGGGAGAATTTCTCCAAGTTTTGCAAAAAAGCTGTTCTTTTATTAGGTACGTCTTTAAAGGGTATTTTTGAGTGTGGAATATCTATTCCATACTCGACACTTTTAGCATTAAAAATTTTTACAATTAGCCCTCCAGATATTCCAGCTTCTGTATCGGCTAAGATATCTGATGCATAAATCAAAAAAGAGGAAGAAATTTTTGACATGTCTTTACAAATATAATCTTATGGTGCAAACTTAAATAATTGTCCCCCTCGATAAATAATAAATATTTGTTTTGCTACTAATAAGCTAACAATGTGTTGCCTTCAAAGAAAAAGTTTAACATTCTCAATTAAAAAAATAGCCATGAATTGTAAGCTCCCCCAATCTTCGCTCATTTGAAAGTTACTGAAATTGTAACTTTAAATGAAGCAATATGAAACGATCAAAATTCACAGAAACACAGATTGTAAATGCTATCAAAGAACATGAGTCTGGGCGCAAAGCAGAGGATATCTGCCGGGAATTGGGTATTTCCACTGTTTCTTTTTACAAATGGAGACAACGCTACGGCGGATTGGAGGTAAAAGAACTTGCCAAGCTCAAAGAGTTGGAAGAAGAAAACTCCAGGTTAAAGAAAATGTATGCCAACCTGAGTCTTGTTCATGAAGCATTGAAAGATGCTGTAGCAAAAAAGCTCTAGCGCCTGATGAGAAGAACAGCTTGGCAAACTACATGATCCAATCTCATGGGATTAGCCAGCGTCAGGCGTGTAAGGCTGTTCATTTGAGTTCCAGCACCCAGCGCTATAGAAAGCGACCCAATAAAGACGGGCCTGTCATAGCCCACTTGCAGGAACTTGTTGAGAAGTATCCGGCGATAGGTTTTTGGCAGAGCTATTACCGGATCCGTCGTAGCGGATTTGTGTGGAACCACAAACGTGTTTACCGGGTTTATACACAGCTACGACTGAATATACGCCGCAGGGCAAGAAGAAGATTACCGGCCAGGATAAAACAAGCATTGTTCAAACCACAGCAAGCCAATGAGGTTTGGAGCGTTGATTTTATGGCTGATAGTTTATGGAACGGAAGGAAGTTCCGGTTACTAAATATTGTTGATGATTACAACCGTGAAGTATTGCAGATTGAAGCAGATACCTCGCTGCCCACTCTTCGTTTGATCCGTTGCCTGGAGATGCTAGAATCGATCCGGGGTCTTCCCAAAATGATCCGTGTCGATAATGGTCCGGAATTTATCTCAGCACAACTGGACGGGTGGTGCAGGGATCACAAGATCACACTAGTGTTCATCCAACCAGGTAAGCCTATGCAGAACGGTTATGTTGAGAGATGCAATGGAAATATCAGAAGAGAGCTATTAAATGCCTATTTATTCCAGACCCTGGATGAAGTCAGAGAAAAAGCGGAAGAATGGAGAATGGATTATAATCAAACCCGGCCACATGCTTCGCTAGGATATGTTCCGCCGGCAGAATACAAAATATCCTGACCCTATAAAACTAAAAAAATGAACGAAAATTATACTTTTGAATGTAGCGGAAAAGAGGGGAGCTTACATCATGACAACTATAAAAAGTTTGAAGTATAGTAATCCTGAATTGCCTACGCTGGAGTACACTATCTCTCTCCAGGGCTCCAGTAAAATCGACTATGGAACTCCAGCCAGTAAATATTGGCTTTACTTAAAAAATGATCAGCTCAAATTAATAAGTGATATTATCAATTATAGTATCTCCGAAAATGACGAAAGAGTGTTTGGTGGCTTTGGATTTAAAATTCAAAATTTAATGTCCAGTATTGTACATTCTAAAAACCTGACAGATTTTCAAAAGAATGAGATTCTTGTCGAAGCGATTTTTACTTTTAATGGAATCACTCACCATGCATTAAAGAACGATATAACTGATTCCATCGACATAATTTCTGACGTCTTGATCCAAGAGTGGATAAAAGAAGGAAATACGAACCTTTATGAAAAAGGCTTTTATTATTATATTGGCTTGCTAAATAAGCTAAATACCGAACAGATAAGAACAATTTTGTATTTACAAGAATTCTTTAGAATAGGCTCGGTCATCATCGACGATATTCCAATCGATAGGAAGATTACTGTGTGTCAGCGCATACTCGACACAGCATTTTCTCTTTTTAAAAGGGAAAATAATTCGCCGCGCTTTAAACAAGAACTTCAGAGGATTGTGAATTGGTTCAAATCAATAATGGTCCAAGCGAATCTTCTTGAAGGAATCAGTAAGAAATATGAAGAAATTCTTCAGCAAATTCGAGCTGGTTATGATTCTGATGAGTAGTTTTCTAAAATGTAATCCTAAATATTTTCTACCAAAGAAGTCACTATGAGATCATGTGCGTGGTGATGCCAGTTTCTCTACTGCCTTCTAGTTGATAGCATTTAAATTGTTCCAAATTAATCCCTGTTGCAGGTGGCATTATCATCAGGATAGTTTGAAATGTTACATTTCCATTTCTTATATGATCTAACAACATGTTTACTCCCCAATTATCAATATTACCTATTGCTCCACGCTCCAATAGCAAGATTGTTGATGTGAATTTAGAATAATATTTTGCAACGGTCAGTATGATATCAAGCATTATTCTCTCCTTTTCCCCTCCCGAAAAAGACTCAAAACTCCCTAACCTTCCGGTAAATCTCACAAACAAGTCTCCATCCTCAATAAAAATATCACTAGTAAACAATTTACTTTCCTTACGCATGATGGATACAGTAGTTACAAATTCTTCAGATGTCATGGAAAAAAATTTTGCCAGAATTTCCAATATAGTATTCTCTCGCTCGGGGTCTTCTCTTTGCCAGAACTCGTAAAAAGTATCCTTCATATAAAGGACGTGAATGGCGGGTTTCAATACAGGCATAGACATATCATTTACTTCATAGTTAAGGTTGCCTTTTGCATCTATCAAAATCGAATACTTTTCCTTATCCTCTTTAAAATAATAAAGATTGCAAAACGCATTTCCCGGAAAAATCCGCCTTTTCCACCTTTCGATTTGACTAATATCATTCAAGGCCTTTATAAACTCGCAAATCATTGTCTTTCCAACACCATTTGATCCAATGATTATGTTTTTTTCTGTCAAATCCAATTCAATGGTATTGCCCGGGGAAGGAAGATTGCTAAACTCTAACCTGATCAATATCCCAGATTGTACATTAATTCCACCATTGAGTATTGAAACATAGGCCTCGTGTTTTCTTTTTATATCAAAAAGCATTGTTGCCGTATATGTGCTTTCATCTCTATCTATGAGAATTGAATGACTACTACAAAGCCATATGCCATTTTCTATGGATTTTTTATATTCTGAACTGAGAGACTCATCTTGCCTACGACTAAGATGTCCCTTTGCTGCTCCATAAATATGTGCGGCAACCCCTGTCCTACTTATAGATAATGGTCCTTCTTTTGAAGGGCCTACAGTCATTTTTCTACAAATTGAACAAAGGTACCCAGCTCTAAGAGCCAACTTATTTTTTACTGTAGAGCTAAAATTATCGCGGGCCATTTTAGGAAATATTGAGAAATATCATGCTAATGTCGATATTTTATTCTTTCTGTACACAGCCAATTCCCAACCGCACTTACACATAACAACCCCAGATTCCAAATAAGGAATTACCCTATTGTATAATCAGATTGTAACCTTTTCTAAAGAAGGGCTTCCTTTTTATCTTATATTCTATCCCAATTAGTTCAATATTGTTTGCCATCTAAAACAACTCCCCTGGATTCATCTTTAAAAAATCCTCCCACTTTATCCCGGCATTGCCAATGAGCAGGATCTTATCCGGTTTCATTTGCTTTTTAAATGCGCTTATGCCTGCAGAAGATTGAGTGGCGCCGCTTTTAACCTCCAGGCCGATTACCTTTTTTTTCTTTTTGATCACAAAATCCACTTCGTCATTTCTTTCCCTCCAGTAATACAACTCAAAATCTTCTGAGCGTGAATAATTAAGTAAATGAGCGCCGATGGCGGATTCCACCATACGGCCCCATTCATCCGGCTTTGCAGCTGCTTCGGCAAACACATTATCTGATTGCGCGCTGATCAACGCGGTATTATGCACCTGGAATTTAGGACTGGAAGACCGCTTCCGTATAATATCTTTTGCATATTTTTCGATACCACCCAATAAACCGGCCGTATCTAATAAACGCAGATAATGAGATAAGGTAGTCGTATTGCCCGCATCCGTCAACTGGCCCATTATTTTGGTATAAGAAAGTATTTGGCCGGAATAAGTACATCCTAATTCAAAAAGCCGTTTCATTAAAGCGGGTTTGTCAACTGGAGTCAACATTAAAATGTCCTTTGAAATACTGGTTTCAATTAAAGAATCCCGAACGTAGGCTTTCCACCTTTTTTCATCATGGATCAATTCAGCAGAACCCGGGTAACCTCCATACCATACATATTGTCGCGCATCCCAGCCAAAAGCCTGTTGCATTTCATTAAAGGACCAATGCCCCATATAAGTATTTTCAAATCTTCCTGCCAGTGATTCAGTCAGACCTTGTTGCAACAATAGTCGTGAAGATCCTAACAGGATCACTTTCAGGTTTCTCTTATTCCTGGTATCCGTATCCCACAAAAGCTTTATCGTTTCACTCCAGTTATTGATTTTCTGAATTTCATCAATGACTAAGAGGAATTCCAGCGCTTTCACCTGGTCCATATTGATCCTGGCCGCTTCCCATTGCTGCTCCAACCAGGTGGAATGGGAAGCATCTATCGAATCAGCTGTAAAAAAGAGGAAATCCAACCCAGCTTTCTCAATTAACTGTCCTACCAGGGTTGTTTTTCCTACCTGCCGCGGTCCCATTAATACCTGGATAAACTTTCTGGGCTCTTGTATTCTTTTTATAAGTGTCTGTAAATGAGCTCTTTCAATCATAATTTACAATTTACTCAATATAATGAGCAAATTTACTCAAAATATTGAGTAATTCGTTATTTTTTTAGCTCCTTTTCCCCGGACGAATTTGTTGCGGTAAGGAGCTGTGAAGGCCAGAGGGTTTTACTTACTTTGATTTCGATTATGTCTTCCTCCGCTAAAAAAATTATCTATTTGTTTCTTCTGTTGATCGGAATGCTTCCGTTTCCTTTTCTTTCTTATAGCCAGCCCGTCGAACTGGACGCTAAAAAATGGGCCACCGAACTGAACAAAAAGGCAAATAGCGCCAATGAAAATTTTACAAAAATTGACTACGAACTGGCAAAACTGGACAGTACCACTGTTTTTAAATTCCTCAATGAAGTAGGTTCACGTGGAAAATCATACGGAGATTATTTTCAGGCCCGCTATAATAGCCTTGTAGCAAGACAAATTTTTTTCTGGAAAGTTTATGGAAAAAACCCCCTGCAAATTGCAACCCGGGAAAAAGATGATATACGGAGATTAATGGAGGATGCCATGGACCGGGCTTACCGGACGGAAGATGATTACTTAATTGCTCTCGTAAGTACGAAATATGCCGGGATGGCCTACCAGCTTGGATATACCGGCACGGCAGTGATGTATGCAATGAAAAGCGTTGACCTGTATGAAAAACTAGCCTATGACCTCAAACCAGGAAGTTACCAATTTCTGGCAGAAATGCTTTACCGGGTCAGGGAATACAGGGATTGTATTAAATATGGTAAAAAGGCGATCACCGCCTGGCAGCATTCTCCGAATGAACACAAACCGTTTACTGTTTCTTGTTTCAATACCGTGGCCCTGGGCTACCACCGGCTGCAATTGTATGATTCTGCATTGCTGTTTTATAACCAGGCATTACAACTGGCCAAAAAGATAAATATTCCTGTATGGATAGGAATCGTTTCAGGAAATATCGCACAGATCTATTACGAGCAAAAATTGTATGATACTGCTTACACCCTATTTAAAAATGATTACCGAATCAGCAAGGATTCCGGGTATTATGATAATGCCGCCAATTCCTTACAATGGGCCGCAAAAGCGAATCTTGCCATGGGAAATTCATCATCCGCCTTAGCTGAAGTAAGAGAGTCATTTGGCCTCTTAAAACTATGGCCGGATGCGGGCTACCTGCGGAATGCTTATTATACCATCACACAGATCTTCCGGCAGACCCATAACTATGACAGCGCTTTCTACTACACTAATCTTTACGCTGCACTAAACGATTCATTGGAAAAAGTAGTGACCGCCAACAGTATGGCTATTTCAAAAGCAAAGTTAAATGATGAATCGAGCCGGTACAGCATCCAAAAGCTGAACCGGGAAAAAAAGTCGCAATTACAATTCAGGAATTTTGTGATCGCGCTGATCGTTTTGATATCTATCATCGCACTGCTTTATATCAACCGGCTGAGAATACGTCACCTGCATAAAGAACAATTGGCCCTGCAGGAAAAAAATGCCACGGAACAGATGGCGCGGGAACAATTACAGCTGGTTACACAAAGCCTTATTGAAAAGTCCGGCCTGGTGGAAGAATTGCAACGACAATTGAATAACCGGAATGTCTCCGCAGAACGACAGGAACTGACTACCACCATCGCTAACCTTACCATCCTGACAGAAACGGACTGGGACAAATTCAAATCACTCTTTGAACAGCTTTACCCCGGGTTCTTTTTGAACCTGCAGGAAAAAGTGACCGATATTACTGTAGCAGAACTCAGAATGGCTGCCCTGACAAGGCTTAGACTTTCCACCCCGCAAATCGCTTCCATACTCGGTATCTCTACAAATAGCGTATACAAAACAAAACAACGACTGCGCCAACGCCTGAACCTCGAGGGTGAACGCGATGTGGAAGAGGCCATAGCGAACATATAATGGGCATCTCCCATTAATTCACTCTTCATTTTCAATCACTTTGCATTCCTGTCAGATTTTTGTCCACTACATGGCAGGTTTTTGTCCTCTCCAAAAATTGGAAACCGTTCTCTCTGAACTGTAATTTCCATTTGAAAGAAAAAGCTATGCGTTCTTCCAGATTGAGATTCTTTTTTGTGCTGATCATCATCATCGCCCTGCTGTCGATCGTCTGGGTAATCGTAGCATCCAATCAAAGGGTCAAGAGGATCGAACAAGCTGCAGGTAAACCTCCCCAACCAATCAACGATTAGTCATTTAAACTATAAACAATGAAAAAGTTAAACCCCGGATTTGCAGGCAGGCTTCTTGCCCTGGTGCTGTTTTTGATGAGTTCAGGTCTTGTGAGTGGTCAGACAGGTACCAAATATGTAGTCAAAACAATTTTCCCAAGAAATCAAACCTATGAATACCAGATGTTAAAAACGCTGAATTTTAACCCTTTGAATACCCCGATCGCTTATGATCAGGTGAAAACATGGGCTAGCTTAAGTCCACTTGAAAAAAAATTCGGAGAATTATCCCTTCAAGCTGCGGAGATCCTGGCCATGGATCTCAAACCCGGATATACAGCGCAGCGACTCATTGACGATATCGGCAGGATACCGGAATTCAAAGGAAGGTTGAATGGCATTCTTTCCGTTTTGGTAATGGCTACCGTTCGGAAGTCATCAAATTTTGAAACGAATCCCAATGTAATAATGCTGACTGCATGGACCACACAATTATACAAGAGCATGCGGATAAGGTCGGCCTATTCAGTATTAAGAGAATTTCAAAAATGGAAAGCAGACTGGTGCACTTATGAAAAAGTGAGCCGGGAAGAATGCGCAGCGAAAACGAATGGTATCGGTGAGCTCTTCAGCCATCGTGACGTGCCTGAAGCCTTGATCGCAAAAAACGGTATGGGGAGCGTTTTTGATAAATCAGCAAACGGTATTGCGACGGGTACGGCTTTTGCCATCACTGGCGTTACAGGAACATTTGCAGCCGGGACATTAATGGGTGCCCTGGGTGTTACAACTACTATTACTGCAGGTTCTTCTGCCGGACTGCCGATAGCCACTTCTCTTTGCGCTGCATTTGGTGGCGAAATGGTAGGTGCATCTGACGCTGCAGCTGCATTTTCAGCTGTAGGCGGTTGGGCTGGTGTGGCTGCAGCCCCGATAGCCGCCACAATAATGGCTATCGTTGTGGGAACTATACAGGGTTTCCATGAAGTGGAGCAAGCTAAAATTGAACCGATGATGAAAATGAAACTTGGGGCAGCCATCTCCGAATTCGTGAATATCCGGAATGTGTTAAGCGATTCCTCCGGTAGAAGTTTATTCTTTTTGGCTTTCCAGGAAGCAGCCCAGGATAAATACCAGGTCCACAATCCGCTAGTCGACGGTGAATTAAGATTTTTCTGCCAGGCCGGATATGTTACAAAATTTAATGTGACTTATACGGTTACAACCAGTGGACCAAATATGCCAACCAGCACAAAGAATTTTGATGTAGATACAAAACCGCTGTCGGTAGGTAATGAAGAATATATGTCCATCCCCTGGAATGCAACGAATATAGTTGTGAAAGGATATTATGCATTGGGCAGTTGGCAGCAATTCACAAACCCTGATAAGTCTGCGTTGTCTACTTCTATCAAGATCCCGACTTATATGTGCTTCACATCATACGGGACGATTTTCGAACCAAAGATCAAACTTGATTGTCCGGAAGCAGGTAATATGACTACTCGAGCAAATGAATTAACCGTTACACAGGGAGGGGGGTATGCCGCCTGGATCACATTGCGTTATTTTTTAAATGGCAAAGAAGAAACGCTGTTGAACCAGCATGATGTATTGCTAGGTTGGAGCAAGAAATTTACTTTCCCTGCAGGGGCAAAGAATATCACTTTATCGATCCAGAACCAGATTGACGGGAAGGTTGTATTCAATCAAACCTGGCCTGAGCCGCCGAACGGATGCGTGAAGATTTATGGAACGACGTTTGAGCCAAAATGGAACAATGAGTGTAACTAACTGATGATTTTGAATGATTAGAGTTAAGTATCAATTAATATATTTGTCCAGTCGGGACTACTTATCACCTGCTGGCTTAATTCTAAAAAAAATTCATGAAACCACTTATCATCATTCTGCTTCTTACTTTTTTTAACGCTTGTTCTTCAGATAAAAAAGAAACCGCAAAAACTGAAAAATATTCGATTGACCCCGCCATCATTGCTGATGCCAGCCGTTATACCAGAACGGAGAATGGTGAACTACAGGGGCAAATCCAGGTAACCATGTACATTAACGACTCGGTTGAAGTTGAAAATCACAAAAACCATGAAAGGATCCCTTACAACATCTCAACTTCTGAAGATAAGGATACGCTCACGATTGTTGGCTGGGCTGCAGCATTTCAAAATGCGGGGATGGGGTACATGATCAAGATCACTACGGATGGTTACGAAGTATTTTACGGGATCGACACAGGCATTGACGGAAATTATAAACTAAACTCCGGGGATCCGGCTTATTCCCATGGAATATGGGTTCCGGCCGTCAAAAGCAAACTGGTTCTTTCCAAAAAACCCGAACCCTCAAAACCTGGTATCCATCCTTTGCTCGGGTTTGTGGATTTCGAAACCCGGGATTTTTATGAAAAAAATAAAAAGAATGAAAAAGTTGAGGACGTTCTCGACAAGATTAAAGTAAGAATGTCTGCCTATTTCAAAACTTAAAGGATACAGCCAACTCAACAATAAATATCCCTCCTGTAACTTTTTCTCACTTCCAGGCGTCACATTAGTTACGCCCGTTCAAGTTGACATTTTTTTACACCCTGTTTTAACCGTCTGTCATATACGATGACAGTTCGGTATCCGTGTTGTATAACTTCAAAAAAACTGCCCGCCATGAGATCAATCTACCTGTTTTTTGTTAGCATCTTTCTTGTTGCATCTGTATATGCCCAGGGTGACCATCCCGTCACTCCTGCCAATGCAAAAATTGACATCGCCAGCCTTACCGCTGCTGACTGGCAGTCAGATCTTCGTTTTCTCCAGAAAACCGTCCACCAGGACTATTCTTTTTTATTTAAAAAAATAACCGCAGCCGATTTTGATGCTGAAGTGGAAAAACTCTATAAGGCTATGCCAACAATGCAGGACCACCAGCGCGTAGCAGGACTGGCCAGGATCGTCAGTCTTTTCAAATATGGACACACCAATATCGCGTGGAGACAAATTCCCGTAAAATCACATGTAGCCCCGGTTAGTTTTTATTGGTTCAGTGATGGAATATTCGCTGAAGGCTCGGATAAAAAATATGCATCTATCGTGGGAGCAAAACTCCTGAAAGTAGAAGGTGTACCCGTCACAAAAGCCCTGGAAGCTTTGAAACCACTGGTCCCTGCCGAGAATGATCAGTATTATAAAGCCTATGGATTGGACTTCCTCAGCATTGCAGAGGCCTTACATGCGCAAGGCGTCACCAAAAATTTGAAAACAGATATCACTTATACGTTTGAAAAGGATGGTAAATCATTTGATCAAACCCTGGCAACACTTGAATCTTTCCGGATACCCAGGAATTATGGTTTTGTAACTCCCGGCACGGATTGGATAAGCATGCGGGACCCCGGAACTACGCCCTATTACTTAAAAAACCTGGACAAGAACTATTATTTTGAATTCATTCCCGGGAGTAAAACACTTTATGTACGGCAAAGCCAGGTATTGGACGAGAAGACAGAAACAATTGCCGATTTTTATAAGAAGGTGTTTGATTATGTCGAAAAGAACGACGTAGATAAGTTGGTGATAGATGTGCGATTGAATGGAGGAGGTAATAACTATAAGAACAAACCAGTTATAACAGGCATTATCGGATGTAAAAAGATAAACCAGCCTGGTAAACTATTTGTTATTACCGGAAGGCGAACATTTTCTGCCTGCCAGAACCTGGTCAATGAATTCAGCAACTATACCAATGCCCTGTTCGTGGGTGAACCCACGGCTGAGAATATTAATTTTTATGGGGACAATCGCCGGATAGAATTACCAAAGACAGGCATACCCGTATTGCTTTCGTTTGCCTGGTGGCAGGATAAACCCCAATGGGAGAATGCCGACTGGCTGGCTCCGCAACTGGCAGTAGAAATGACGGCAGATGAGTATAAAACGAATAAGGACCCGGTATTGGATGCATGTCTTGGATTTGATGAAAAAGATGTTGTGTTAGACCCGTTTCAACGACTTAAAGACCTGTTTATTGCCGGAAAAATGGCGGAGGTAGAATCAACGGCAACGAAGATGGTGGCGGATCCGAAATACCGCTATATAAATTTTGAAACCAGGATCAATGACGCAGGGTATGATATGCTGAACCAAAACCAGAACGACGCAGCCATATATGTTTTTGGATTGAACGTGAAATTATTCCCCCGATCAGCCAATGCATGGGATAGCTTCGCAGAAGCCAACTGGAAAGCGAAAAAATTTGAAAAAGCCATTGAGTATTACAAAAAGGCAGTTGAATTGGACCCAACAGGTGCTACGGGGGAAAATGCAAGAAATATGATAAAAAAGATCCAGGCAGAGAAGAATTTCTAAAACCCACATATAACCGGTCTTAACCCCGGGAGAGAAAGACGAAATGGGCCGAATACCTGGTTTTCGGAACGCCAAATTGTATTATTTTTATGCTCCCCGAAAAACCGGGTTAACATGAGAAAAATTTTGTTATGGGGTTGCTTGGTAGTGGCTGTGGTCGGATGCAGTGATAAGTCCACGGGACCTCAAAACCCCCCGGCACCCTTTGTCAATACGATCCAGGCTTCTCTATCTGTTAATAGCGGAGCTTTCATAACAAATACTGCAAACGCGAGTAATACAGGTTTTGCCAGTTCAAACGACGCGGGTGGAAACCTGATCATCGATATTACCTCCACTTTCCAACAGGGCACGATGGCACTTAAATTAGTCAATATCACCACTCCCGGGACCTATACCATCAATAACGGCGGTAGTCAATATATAATTGGAAAGTTTACAATAGGAACTGATGTGTTTACTGTTCCTGCCCCCCCGCCAATAAAAGGAAAGCTCACCCTGGAAGAATATGACGCCTTCAAAATAAAAGGGACTTTTTTCATGACCTGTATCGGAACCAATGGCAGCGTCGAGCTAAAAGGCGGAATTTTTGACGGGAAGTTCTGATTTCCACTGCGCTCATTTCACTTAAGCTTGATGGTCAGGAAAAATCCCGCTGCCGGAACTACCTCTTTGTAGTAGTGATATGAAAAAAAATCATTCTATCCTTCATTTGTCTGTTGTGGCACTCATTGCCATTGTCACTTTTATTACTCCCAAAGTTTCCGGGCAAGATACCCTGCCAGCTTTTATTCCTTCCTCATGTATTGGCCAGCCCCTTATTAAAATGTCGAAAAAAGAAATGCTGGCGCAGACAATACCTGCAACAAAACCCAACCCGGCTATCTCTAAAGAAGATCAATTCAAATTGTTTAACAACCTGGTAAACATCATCAATGAAACTTATGTGTATCCCGACTTTCGGGGGCTTGACTGGGCTGCTATTGTTGCATCAGTGCGTAGTAAAGTAGAAGCAGGGATGGAAACAGAAAAGTTTTATACGGAGATGGAACAATTCATTCAAAAGTTGGAAGACAAGCATTCCTCTTTTCAATCACCTGACAAGGTTGCCGCAGTAAAGGCACAACTCGCGGGTGAAAATAAATTCGTAGGCGTGGGCGCCATGTTCCAGCCCATGTTAGAATCGAATCATCTTACCGTCCTTGCGGTTTATCCCGGATCGCCGGCTGAAAAAGGTGGAATAAAACAGCACGATATCCTGTTGAGTGTCGACGATCTTCCTATGATGGAAAATAATAAACTCAATCCATACACACGCGGCCCCGAATGTTCTATTGCCACCCTTACCGTGCAATCCCCCGGAAAAGATCCACGCATTGTCAAAGTTGTGCGTACCGCTTTTTCAGTTCCCTCGCCTGTTTATGCCAGGCTGGTTCCTACAACAGATGGCAGGCGGATCGGCTATATTTTTCTGCCTACATTTCTTGACCTCACGATCCCTAACCAGGTCAAAAAAGCCCTTGAAGATTTTGGTCAACTGGATGGATTGATACTCGATAACAGGATGAATGGCGGCGGATCAAGTCTCGTCTTAAATCCCCTGCTCAGTTATTTTACTTCCGGGATATTGGGACATTTTATCAGTCGAACAAGCGAAAGGCAACTGGAGATTGTTGCGGCACCGGTTAATAATTCACAGACTGTTCCATTAGTGATCCTGATCAGTAAATACACGGTCAGTTATGGTGAAGTCTTTGCGGGTGCTTTGCAAAATATCAGCCGCGCTAAACTGGTAGGACAAAATACCTCAGGCAGGGTTGAGACATTATATGGTTACAACTTCCCTGATGGATCGAGAGCATGGATCGCTAAAGAACGGTTCGACCCGATAGGCACGCATAGCAACTGGCAGGGAACCGGCGTCCAACCTGACGTGGAATCCATTAAAGACTGGGATCAGTTCACCTTTGAAAACGATCCGGCGATCGCGATTGCCTTAAAATTACTGCCTCCTGAGCAATGAGCCCTTTCACGGAATTTCCTGCTGATAATCAAGCCCGCATCACGTTAATCTTTCATTTCCTGGCCTTTATTTAGGCAACCTCTTGAAACTTTTACCCGTTTTTAGCCTTGCAATTCCCATTTTTTAAGCCTTAAAACAATGATGATGAAAAAATTCATGTTCGTAGCGCTGTTATCTATGTCGCTGGGCATCAGCCAGGCACAAATAGGAGTAAAGGGCGGAATGAATATATCCACCTGGCATGGCGATGATGTGGATGCCAATACTTTGAAAAGTGCGGCTGGCTTTTACCTCGGCATGTTCTATAATATTAATGCCACGCATCATTTTGGCATAGAACCGCAAGTCGTTTACTCGACTACAGGTGTTAAAGCACAAGATGACCCAAATGACAGGGACCGTTTCTCTTATATTGATATAACCGCATTATTCAAATGGATGGCTAAGTCAGGATTCTTTTTTGGTGGTGGACCCGAGCTTGACTTTTTATTAAGCGCAAAGCATAAACTCGGGGATGTTGATACGGATATAAAAGATGGTGTCAAAAAAACCTATTTCTACCTGGCCGTGGTAACGGGCTGGGATTTTGATTGCGGCTTTGGCGTGTATACCCGTTTCAATTTTGGGTTGACCAAGCTATTTGAAGACGACCAGGATTTCGATGCCAAACAAAATGTACTGCAATTCG